>JAFAZU010000477.1 GCA_019239585.1 Acidobacteriaceae bacterium | reverse complement strand
AACCAGCTTGCAGCGGACAACCCGGACCGCCGCATCATCACTGTGATTCCGGAACTGATGGAACGTCGATGGTACTACTGGCTGTTGCACACTCAGCGCGCTACTATCCTCAAAACACGCATACTGATGGAATGCAGCGACCGGGTTTCCGTGCTGAATATTCCGTGGCATCTCAAATCCGTCTAACGTAAATTTTTCTTTAGCACCGAAACATTAAGTCGGGATCTGTGTTTGCTTATGTAGCACATCACATGCGTTTCCGTACTTTCCTCGCTACGTTCGCTGCTGCAGCGCTTCTGCCCAGCTTCTGCTTTGCGCAAAGTAGTCCTGAACAGCTTCCTATCCGGGCCGCCAATCGGATTCTGGAGCAGGGGACGTGGGGACCGACTCCAACTCCTCCCACGATCCTGCAAGAAAAAGGTTTGCAAGCGTGGTTTGTTGAGCAAGTCAGAGCTCCCATTTCCACCTACCTCGATCAGCCGCTGCTAGGCGCTGACGGGAAGAACAATAATAATCTTCAGCCGGTACAGGTTGCCTTTTTTCAAAATGCCCTGAATGGCCCGGATCAACTCCGGCAGCGGGTTGCGTTCGCGCTTAGCGAAATTTGGGTCGTTTCTGAAACGGGCGGAGTGAACTATGCTGCTGCGTTTCCACCACTCTTTAACATCTTTCAAAACGATGCTTTCACGAACTATGAACAGATCATGAGAGATGTGACCCTAAATCCCGCCATGGGTCGTTTTCTCAATATGGTGAATAATGACAAAGCAGACCCGGCGAGAGGCACGTCCGCGAACGAGAACTACGGACGTGAAATCATGCAACTGTTTACCTTAGGGCTGACGCAGTTAAATATGGATGGCTCGCCGGTGCTCGACGGAACTGGCAAACCGGTACCGACCTACACACCGAATACCGTGACGGCTGTGTCCGAAGCATTTACCGGCTGGACCTATCCCCCGCAACCCGGAACGGTCACTCGGGGGCATAATCCGCTGAACTATATTGGCGCCATGGTTCCGGTGCAGGCGAATCATGATACGTCGGCAAAGGATCTGTTTCCTGGCTTTACGCTGCCTGCCAATCAATCAGCGGAGCAGGATTTGGACGGAGCGATTCATGCATTATTCATGCAGCCCTCATTGCCGCCCTTTATTTCGAAACAACTGATTCAACATTTGACAACCAGCAATCCGAGTCCCGCTTATATTCAGCGCGTGGCATCCGTTTTCGCTAACAACGGCTCCGGCGTTCGCGGCGACATGCAGAGCGTGATTTATGCCATTCTGTCTGATCCTGAGGCCCGCGCCGGGGATAATCCTTGGCTTTCTCCTTCACCCGGCTATGGGCACATGAGTGAGCCGGTTCTTTTTATCCTTAACTTATTGCGCGGCTTGGGCGGCGCTGTTTCGAGTACCAGCACTGTGGCGAATGCGGCAGGGTCCTTGGGACAGCAATTGTTCTATGCGCCCAGCGTGTTCAGCTTCTTCTCGCCGCAGTACCGGACGCCGGACGGCTCCCCCGCCCCTGAGTTTCAGATTTACTCGACGCAGTCCGCAGCAAGCCGCGCCAATCTGGTAAACGCTGCTATTTACAACGGACGTTTTGATGCCGGTACGACGTTTAATCTATCATCCTATATCGCGGCAGCCTCCCAACCTGCCGCGCTGGTGGATCTGATCAACACGGTTTTCTTCCATGAGGCTATGTCCGATAGCACGAGAGCCGCCATTAATCAGGCTATGAGTGCTGTCACAGCGCCTTCCGACAAGGCGAAAGCCGCTCTGTACATTGCCCTCACATCAGGTGAGTATCAGATCATTCATTAAATTCGAGCATCCGGCCCGTTCGGAAGAAATTAGAAAGGTTTATTATTCAATGTTTTCACGTCGCGGATTTATTAAGATTGGAGCCGCTTCGGTTGGCTCGCTCGCGCTTCGACCGTTTGGCCTATTGCCCGCGCTGGCGCAGTCCGGGTCGGCTGAGTATCGCGCTCTCGTTTGCGTTTTCCTGTTTGGAGGAAATGACTCGAACAACATGGTGATTCCATTTGACGACGTCAACTACAAGGCTTATTCCTCCTTGCGCGGAAATCTGGTGTTGTCCGGGGCTGACCTGACGAATCCGGTTTATGCCGCGACGGGCGGCGCTCCTTATGTGTTTCACTCCGACCTGAGTGAACTGGCTTCGATGTTTTCGAACAAGGATCTGGCCGTGGTGGCGAACGTGGGCAGTTTAGTTCAACCGACGACTCGTGCCCAATATTTGGGGCAGGCCACGCCGCTGCCGGTCAACTTGTTTTCGCATTCAGACCAACAGGTCCAGTGGCAAACTTCGATCCCGGCCGGAAACAGTCCCACTGGGTGGGCCGGGCGTGCGGCCGATCTCGTTGCGGGACAGAATCTTTCTCAATTTCCCACCTTTCTGTCTGTTGCCGGAAACAGTTTGATGGGTACGGGAACCACTACCCAACCGGTTGCGTTAAACCCCGGTCAAACGCTGGATTTAGCAGGATTTAATTCTTCTTCAGCCTCGCAGGCTCGCCGTGCGGCATTTCAGAACCTATTAACCCTGAATACGGGTGTTAAGCTGGCGCAGTCTGCCAATAACATCATGGCTGACAGTATTGCGGATGCTCAGGCTCTTGATAACGCGCTCAGCAAATCTTCTCCCTTGGTTACGCAGTTTCCCAAAACCAGCTTGGGCGCACAACTGGCTCAGGTGGCGCAGATTATCAAAGTGCGAGACGGGCTTGGCATGCGACGACAAATCTTCTTTTGCGCGCTCGGCGGCTTTGATACCCACACAGGCGAAATCTTGGCTCACAAAACGCTTTACCCCCAGTTGAGTCAGGCTCTCGCCGCGTTTAATAATGCCATGACGGAACTGGGAACGCAGAACGAGGTCACTACTTTCACCGAATCCGATTTCAGCCGCACCTTCCAGGCTACCTCCGGCGATGGCAGCGATCATGCATGGGGAAGTCACCATCTGGTAATGGGCGGAGCCATTCGTGGCGGCGACATTTACGGCAAGTTCCCCGCCTTTCAACTAGGCGGGCCGGACGATGCCGATACGCGCGGTCGCTGGATTCCGACGATTTCAGTGGATCAGTACGGCGCAACGCTGTGTTCATGGTTCGGAATTGATGATTCGCAACTTCTCAATGTCTTCCCGAACCTTGCTAATTTCGGGTCAAAGAACCTGGGTTTTTTGGGATAGAGTCAGTCAGGTTTAGCGTACGGGTTCGTACGTGATGCTGCTCTCGGCCTCGCCCCGGCGAAAATCCGTGTTCTCCAATGAAATGGTGAACGTGCGCTTATAGAAGAAAACTGCCTTCACGTCGAATTCGCCTCCGTAGCTTACAGGGAAGTAGACCCCTGGATCGAATCGGCGATAGCTCACTGCGAAGCCCAGTTGGTGCAGATTGGTGCCCAACAGTGTCTTGACCAGGAGGGGCAGACCCTTGGCCATGTGCGTCGTTACGGAAAGCGGCTGCAGGTCCGCTTTATTGACCAGCAGTTCGCCCGCCCAGACCGTCTGCTCATCGTCAAATCCCGCATACTCTTTCTTAGGCTGAAATTTAATTCGGTAGACCGGCTCACCCCGGTAGCGCTCCTCTCCTATGAGTTCGTACTGATACTTCTTCGCCTCAGTGCTGGTAAGCGGAAACAGGTCTTTTGCTAACCCATCTTTCGATTTCTTGTCATTGATGAGGTCATCTCGCAAACTCGGCACAAGACTGGCATCGATATCAATTTTCTTGTCCGGTATAGGTTCACCCGATTTCTGATATTGGAAAATTTGGCCTTTGTTTCCGTAGTGCCCTTGGCACTGCACCAAGTCTTTCTTCGTGCCCTCCTTCGTGGGAATTACGTTATAGATGCTGTATTCTTCCCGCGAAAGCACCCCGTTGCTGTGAATGGCCCGAATCCGAACTTTCTGAGTATAGGTATACTTGGCGCGCAGTTCTTCGGCTTGGTCCTGATGCGCTGCGACTTGGGACATAACAGCATTAATATCAGGCGTTTGTGCCGGTAGCTCTCCTGAGAATAGGAAGACCAAGGCAAAAACGGCGGCAGTCCTTCCCCACACGTGCATAGTGGACCTCCCGAAGTTCACTGCAAGTGGTACGGAAACGCGAAGACTTAAGTTCCTGATATTGTTCCAACACGCTAAAGGAGATGAAAGGCGACTTCAACCATGACCCTCACATTCACTGGTTTACCGTCCTTTGTTCCTGGTTGAAAACGCCATTGTTTTAGTGCTTCGATAGCCGTTCGGTCCTCCTCAGCATTCAAACCATGAACTATGCGAGATTCGTAAGGACGCTCCTCGGCAGTAACAACTGTCGAGATTTTCACTGTTCTTTCTATGAATGCTTCCTTCGATTTACTTGAAAATTCCGGCTCAACGTAGTGTAAGAGCTTGGGCGCTTTGATGGAACCTCCTGGCTCATATACTTCCGCCACGGCATCTTTCTTACTGTTGTTTGCTTCCGCCTTACTGTTGTTTGCTCCCGTTTGCAGCCCATCCGCTCCGCCGCGAATGTCTAATAGAATCGCCGCAATTAATTGGCAGAAAAAAGCACGCCTGCTCGAGTTTAGATACACGTCTTCCTCCCTTAAGCAAGCGAGTGCAAAAAAGACGAAAAACAGGCCTGTTCGGTTTCACCAAGTACATAATGTAAGAATCTTTCTTGAAATTTGTAGAGGAGATCCGCTCAGGTAGACTCTA
>JAFAZU010000459.1 GCA_019239585.1 Acidobacteriaceae bacterium | reverse complement strand
CTCCTCCCTCGAAGAACAATGGCTATAACCATGCTTTTCTGTACAGCAAGGGCCAGTTGCAGGATCTAAATGATTTAATTGACCCGGCGCTGCACCTAATACTCCAAGAAGCTAAAGCCATTAATGACCACGGCCAGATTGTCGTCAATGAGCGCAGCAGTAGTGGCATACATGCCTATCTCCTCACACCGCGCCGGCACCGGAAACACGAGCCCTGTTCCGCGGAACACTGTGAGGACTCAGACTCTGACGTCGATGAGCCGATGGGAGATCTCCAGTAAGATGATTGCCTCAGACCGCCCGTAATCATCTCCTTGCAAGCAGTCACAAGAGCCTCTGTGCCCACTGTATGAGAAGTGGACACAGAGGCTCAGATTTTCTATCGGACTTGATTGTGTTCTATCGGCCGTGATAGCGGAAGGCGCTGCTCTCGGGCATCGGGGCGAGTAAAAAGCCCGCAGAACAGCGAAATTTATCCGGAAGATCAAGGAAACTCCGCATTCGCACAGGTGGTCGGAGGAATGCTCTAGGCATTTCATATCGCTCTGTGGAGCGATACTTGGAGTTTGGACATTTTAAGCAGCGGCGGAGAGGATCATCTGCTGATAACGACTCTGCGATTCCAGCGCCGCAGCGGTTTTGGGCCGTTCGTGCCATTGTTGGCGTAAGAGCGTGACCAGATCCAGGCAGGAAGGCCGTTGACTTGTGCGGCGCCACTTCGGTAGAAGCCGGTAGACTTCGTGGCGAGTTACCCCGTAGGCCTGCAAACTCGCCAGCAGCAGTGCACTATAGGCGGCTATCACTAGCGCCGGTTGCCGGGCCACACTCTTTCGACTCCATAGTTGCGCTTGTCCTACGCCCAAGGTGGTTTTCTCTTCGCGATGATTCACTTCAATCTCCCAACGGTCCAGATACACCTGGAGTAGTTGGATAGCCGGCGTGCTCCGATCGGTAGTCAGTAAATAGGCGGAGCGACGATACAATAAGCGGCTGCGCGGCGTACGGCGATACGGCACAGGGGCCACCACCAGCAAGCGCAGGGGGCGCTGCCCGGCTCCGTTTTGCCAAAGCACTAGGTCCATCTCTTTGTAGCGTAATTTGCGGCCTTTCCCACCATGCCAGAGCTTAGTGCTCTGCCAAGCAACCGCTTCGTTCTGTCGCACTTGTTCGGGGGTGAACTTCTCAGCACTATAGCGGCGGCGAGACCCTGCCGGAGCAGGCCGACACAGTCGGACATCGGCGCGCGTACGACAGAGCAGGTCGATGCGGTCCAGCGGCGCACGGAACAGGGTGCGGTTGCAGAAGCTGCCGTCGCCCGCTACCAGCAAGTGCTTCTGCCGAACCCCGGCGTCATCCAAGCTCTGGCGCAATCCGGTCAGTAGACTCACGGCTTGCTGGCTCAGGTTGTGCTGCTTGCGTTGCCGGCGATAGTGCTCCTGCTCTTGCCAGTCTGCTTTCGCTCCCGGCTTTTTGAGGCTCGGCGCGGCCACGAACCGCACAGGGACAGCACGGGCATTCACCTTGTGTTTGCGATGGAGTGGCAGCAGCAAACTGGCCTGTAGGAAACGCAGGCCCCACTGTAGATTGACGCGAAAGGGCGGCGAGAGCGGGTCGCGCTGCCAGAAGGCGGTCGGGATGCGCTGGCCGGTTTTTCGCAGCCGTGTGTCGTCCAGAGCCACGGGCACAAATCGACCGGGACAATGGGCGAGAGCCGCGGGCAGCAGGGCATCAAACAAATCCTGTTCGTTCCACTCAGCGCGGGCATGCAACTTGTACTCAGCACTCCAGTCCTGTTGATCGCGACCGAGCCCGGCCAGGATGCGGGTGAGCGTCGCTGAGCCGACGACTAACAATGCCCCTACCGCTTGGCGCACAGCCTGTTGAAAACTGCGTTCTTGTTCGAATACCGGTCGCCACAGCGAGACGAGGGCGAGAAGGCGGGTGAGTAACACGGCAGGAGCGTCCAGGTTCTACTTGTACCAAGACCCTACCCCAGTTCAGTCGCCATCAACGAAAAATGTCCAAACTCCAGTGGTGGGCTTCGCTGCGATCGCAGCGAAGCCCACCACTGGAGTTTGGACATTTTTCG
>JAFAZU010000369.1 GCA_019239585.1 Acidobacteriaceae bacterium | reverse complement strand
GGGCCTATGGATGTTCGGCACGGAACTGGAACGGCTGTGGGGAACCAGGAAGTTCCTGCGTTTTTACTTTATTTGCGGTATTGCTGCAGCGGTGTCGGTGGTGGTGGCGGCTTATCTTTTTGGAGGCAAAGAGATCCCAACTGCCGGCTCATCAGGAGCCGTTTATGGCATTTTGATGGCTTATGGGCTCACCTTTCCTGACCGCACAATATTATTCGGATTTCTGATTCCTATAAAATCCAAATATTTTGTCATGATCATTGGAGGTATCGTCCTTCTACAGTCCTATCTGGCAACCGCCGGAGGACAAGGAAGTGGTGTGGCAGTTTTGGCGCACTTAGGAGGTCTGTTGGCCGGGTATCTGTACCTGCGCGGACGAAGACTTCAGGGTCAAATACGCCAGCCGATGATCAGCGGCTATAAAGACTGGAAACTACGCCGCGCCAAAAGGAAGTTCGAAGTTTACCTCCGCAAAGAAGATTCAAAGCGTGGCCCCTGGGTCCATTAGATACTAGTTAAAGAGGTAGAGTTATGAAGTTCCGCCGTATCTGCGCAGGGCTTTCCACTTTCGCATTCATTTTCCTTAGCAGCGGTTTAGTTTATGTTTGTGCGGCGCAGGAGGGACCGCAATCACAGAGCAGTGATTCGGTAGCGAAGCCAAGGAAAAAACCGCAGGGGGAGGACAATAACACAACCCCTGCACCGGAAGCGGCTCCCGCGCCCGAGGAAAACGCGCCCATTCCTTCTGAATACAAGCGCCCGAAAGATGTTCCCCAGCAAGCGCCGACATTCCGCTCCAATGCCACGACAGTAAACGTGGACGTGGCGGTGCTTGATGACAAGAATCACTTTATTCCGAGAATTCCGGCTGGAAACTTTCGGGTTCTCGAGGATGGGGTTCCGCAGCAGATCTCACAGTTTGGGCAGGGCGAAGCGCCCATGACCATCTGCATGGTGATCGAGTTTAGCGGCCGCTTTCAGGCTTTCTGGACCCAGGGGTGGTATGAAACGCTGCAAGCTTCCTACGGCTTTCTGGAAACTTTGAAACCGGATGACAACGTGGCGGTGGTTGCCTTTGATCTGCGAACCACAATCCTATCCGACTTTTCACCCGATAAGCGCAAAGCAGAAGAGGCCATGTCTCGGCTGCGCATTCCCGGCTTTAGCGAGTCGAATGTTTTCGATGCCTTAACGGATATGGCTGACCGCATGCAGAATATTGAGGGAAGAAAAGCGATTCTGTACCTTGGTAGTGGGCTGGATACTTTCAGTAAGATCACATTTGATCAGGCCCGCAGAAAGTTACAGGAAGCGGCTGTTCCGATCTATACCATTAGTACTTTGCAGGTCGCCCGCATACAAGCCGAGGCTTATGGCATGAGTCCATCGGCTAATATGACTTTTCTGCAGGCTGACAACGAGATGAGAACCTTCGCGAAGGAAACGGGCGGCATGGCTTTTTTCCCGCGCTTCTACGGCGAGTACCCGACCGTGTTCCGCCAGATTGAAGATTCACTGAAAAGCCAGTATTCGCTTGCTTATCACCCAACCAACCTGGCGCATGACGGTAAGTTTCGCCACATCAAAGTGGAACTGGTGAATCCTTCTACAAATGAACCGCTGCGAATCACCAACGAAAAGGGTAAACCAATCAAGTATCAGGTTGTTGCAAAGGCCGGTTATAAAGCGCCACGCGAGGTTGATTAGATCCCGGCCGGAGACGCCGCTCAACTTCGGGGCTTCTGTCAAGATCTAAATGTGTTGCCGTTTGAGCCCTTTAGGAGCAACATTGACATGCGGCAGCTTGTCTGTTACCTTCACTTGGTCCCCTCATGCGGTCTGTTCCTTCTCATAGCGCCTCAAAGTCTGCGGTGATTCTGCTGGTTGATGACAACTCTGACGGGGTCATGGCAAGGCAGTCAGTACTGGAAGAGTTAGGCTACACGGTACTCACAGCAGATTGCGGCCGTAAGGCTTTACAGCTCGTTGAGCAACAATCGGTTGATTTGATTATTACGGATTACAAAATGCTTCCCGTGAATGGAGTTGAGTTGATAGACCGGCTTCACAAAAACAACGTCTTGGCGCCTGTTATTCTGCTGACGGGATTTGCAAACAATCTCGGCTTATCTCCGGCAAACACAGGGGCAAGCGTTGTTTTACAAAAGAGCGCGGAGGAGTTGCCGAGTTTGCTGCGCCACATCAAGCGGCTGCTGCAGCCGCCGAAGAAATCAGCGCGCTCGGAAGCTTCGCGAAAGACGATAGCGCGATCACGGGCAGCAGGCTTAGAAAGCTAAAGCTCTGAGTTTGTAAACTCGGTCATCAGTTGCCCTTTATAGTAAGGGGAATGAGCATTTGTCGCGCCCTTGCGATTCTGGCAGCTTTGGCTACACCGTCGAGTTTGCTCCGTGCAGCGCAAACGGTCAAAGCGAAACATCCGGTCACAGTTCATCGAAGTACCAGATCTACTAAGCCTTCAGCGGGTAGCGCCAAGGGTTCAGCCTTGTTGCGCTCTTTGTCATTGCACGACCGTATTGCGCAAATGATTGTGGTGCGCGGATATGGCGACTTCCCTCCCTCCAGTGATGCCGAGTACCGTCGCTTTCAACGGTGGATACGCGAGGACCGTGTAGGCGGCTTCATTGTCGCAGGGCACATTCGCAATGGTAATGTGATCAGCGCGCAGCCGTTCGAAATGGCGGCGTTCATCAACCATATGCAGCGCGAAGCGCGAACGCCGCTGCTGGTT
>JAFAZU010000251.1 GCA_019239585.1 Acidobacteriaceae bacterium | reverse complement strand
GAACTGCATGGGTTAGGCGTATCAAGCAGATGACCCATTGACAGTCGAAACCGAGCAGTGGAGCCGGATCTCATTGGGAATTGTCAGTGCTTTAAAGGCGTGAGAGCAACAGCATGGCTGTTTGGAAGCGACTCGAAAGTGTCCTTTAAGGATACAGGATGTCATCCTGTTGTCGTTGGCAAACCTTAGGAGCTTTCTGGCAGAAGAAGCCTCTGCCTTGCTGCAAGATCATTTTGGGCCAGGGCCGGGGATTCAAACCGTCTTCGTTCCGGGCCGCGTAAATCTCATTGGCGAGCACATCGATTACTATGACCTTCCTGTGCTTCCGATGGCCATTGGACGCGGCATTTGCATTGCTTACCGGCACCGTCCGGACAGGAAGGTGTGCGCAGTTAGCAACAGTCAAAGGACCAAAGCGGTTTTCGAGCTGTCCCACCACGAAAAAGCTCCCCCAGGAAGCTGGATCAACTACCTGCTCGCCGCAGAAGCTGTTGCTGGAAACGGATGGATAATTGAAACAGGTATCGATGCGGCCGTTGCCTCAAATCTCCCCTCCGCTGCCGGTCTGTCCTCCTCCTCGGCGTTGCTCGTCGGCTTCACAATTGCTTTGTTGCGAGCAAACGGCGTTGAACCTTCCATAAGGGAACTTATGGCGCTGCTGCCCGAAGGTGAACAATTTGTCGGAACGCGAGGCGGCGGCATGGACCATGCGGCGGTGCTGGCCGGATGTCCTCGATGCGCTCTCCATATTCGCTTCTCCCCCTTGCAGCTTGCGCCCATTCCCATTCCGTTTGACTGGCGTTTCCTGGTGGCCCACAGCTTGACTACAGCCGAGAAATCCGGCGCTGTCCGTGAAAAATATAATGCTTTGCGCATGGCTGGCACAGGCGCGCTCCAAAAACTCTGTCTGCCATCATACGCCGCCGCTCTCCAAAACTACGAAAACCTCCCTGTAGAAAATCTCGGTGAGAGCGAGCGAAAAGTCTTTCGCCACGTTTGCAAAGAAGCTCAACGTGTCGGGGGAGCGGTAGAGGCTTTGCAAGCAAACGACTTCGCCCGTTTCGGCTCCCTTCTGAACCAGTCGCATGAAAGTCTTCGCGATGGGCTCCAGATCAGTAATGACCCAGTCAATACACTGGTCGAGACTGTTTTACAGGCAGGTGCCGAGGGTGCCCGCATGACCGGAGCCGGCTTCGGCGGTTGTGTTATTGCTCTTTGCCACGCCCATAATATCGACAGTGTGCAGGAGGCTCTCCGACAACGTTATTATGCGAAACAATTAGATCAGTTCGATTCCGATAATCATTTGTTTATCGCGGAACCATCCGCAGGAGCGCTCATTGAATAACACGACTGTTCGCCGTGCCGTCATTCTCGCTGCCGGACGAGGCAAGCGTATGGGAAGCATTACCGACGAGGTGCCGAAACCGATGCTGCCCGTGAACGGAAAACCCATGCTGGAGCACATCATCGAACGCCTCTCGCAGGCCGGAATCAAAAAGTTTCTGGTGGTGGTCGGTTATCGCGGCGAGATCATCAAAAAGCATTTCCAAAGTTTGCCATTCAACATTAAGTTCAAAGTGCAAAACCCTGTCAACGGAACCGCTTCCGCAGCGCTTCTCGCGGAAGACTTTATCCGCAAAAAACCTTGGTTCCTGACCTACGGCGATATTCTTTGCGATCCCGCCGAGTACACACGCTGCATATCTATCTTGGACCAGCACCCGGCTACCTCCGCTGTGGTTGCCGTTAAGGAAGTAGATGATCCCTGGCAGGGGGCCGCCGTCTATGAGATTGCAGGTCTGATCAGCAAGATTGTCGAGAAACCGCCGCAAGGCACATCCATGACCCGCTGGAACAGTGCCGGGTTTTATCTCTTCCGGCGAGTTGTTTTCGAATACCTCCATCGCGTGCAGCCCTCTCCGCGCGGCGAATACGAGCTAACCTCCGCTCTTGACGGGATGCTTGGGGACCGCCTGGAACTGCGCATCTCCGCTATTGCAGGAGATTGGCGCGACGTGGGCCGCCCGGAGGATTTAGCTGCGGTCAATTCCCATTAAAACTGCGGTAGGTACTTCCGCCATTCGGATGATTCGGCTACTTGCTTGATCACCTCATTCCTTTCCTGGAGCAAAGCCCGCATATAACGGCGAAGCACCAGGAATTCGGCCAGAACTCCCAAAATCGGCAACGGCGCGGCAAAGCAGAAAACATCTTTCATCTCTGTTTCGCCGGACGGCAAAGGCCGGAAGTAGTGCTCGTGCCTCATCGATTGAAAAATGCCCTGGACCATAGCGTCCTGAAAGTAAACCGGTCGCACCATAGCTGTGATCTCGCTCGTGAGGTTATGCCAGGCTCCAAAGTGCTTGGCGCGCCAAGTGACGTGCTGCCCCATCTCAATCAAACCGGAAGTCACTCCGCCTGTCGCCACGGCCTGCTCTCCGAAATGTATATTACCAAGTAGATGTACTTCCACGCTGCGGGCCAGATCAAAGCACAGCTCAATAGGCGCTCGGATCGTCGTAATCTCTTCGAGTCTGACCATGCCGGGATACAGTTTACTTCCAAAGCCGCTTAATAACTGAAATCAAAATGCCGCCGCTCACGACCGAAACTGCCAGCAAGGCAAAGGCGTACCCCATGCGTCCGTATAGGAAATTGCCCACGGTAAACAGCGCCGCCCAAATCAGGGTTGTGCCCATTACCCATCCCATCATGGCAAGCGGAATATTGTCTGTTTTTGCCCAGCTTGCTGCTTCCGCCTCCGAAATCCCGGCCAGCGTTCGCACCCGCTTCCAACCCGGACCGAACGGCCGCACTTTCAAGTAAAAATCGACCAGCGTTTGCTTGTCCGTTTGCGGCCCCACATAAGCCGTTGTAATCCAGCACAGTGTTGTTACAGCGACAGTTACGATAAGCTGCTGATCCGCGCTGAAGATAATGCCGCTTCTCGTCAACAGCAGGAACACGACGGAAATCACGAAAGAGCTAACCATCGCCACAATCTCGCACCAAGCCGTTACACGCCACCAGAACCAACGCAGCAGGTAAAGTAAGCCCGTGCCTGCGCCCACTTGCAGGATCAGGTAGAAA
>JAFAZU010000662.1 GCA_019239585.1 Acidobacteriaceae bacterium | reverse complement strand
GGCGCAGCTATCAAATCTGGCAAAATGCGCAGAACATGCGCAACTTGGCGCGTATGCAGTTGGATCTTGCCCGTGAAGAGCTTACCGTGCTGGTGGCTCAAAATGGAGAAGGCCGCATCCCGGTTAGCCGGGTAGAACAAGCGCGGGTGGAGGAAAGCAATAAGTCCATGGTGTTCTACGAGGCCGATATGCAGGAACTCCGTGCAAAGCTCGCCATTTTGCGGCAAACTGGAAATTTGCTGGCAGCGATCCGTGCCGGCAGTCAGGGAGCAGTGCAGCCATGACTTCCCCGACTGATTATCCAAGCCCGGAAACGATACCGTCCACGCCGGATACGGCCAATGCCGTTCCAGCACTCGAAATCCACCATCTGCAGAAGACTTATAACGGATTTCATGCCGTGGATGGCTTGAGCATCTCTGTTCCGCAAGGTGTCTTTTTCGGCTTCCTGGGCCCGAACGGAGCAGGGAAGACCACCACCATTAGAATGCTGATGGGTCTTGCCCAGCCGAATGCCGGTACGATTCGCGTCCTAGGTTTGCCTATGCCGGAACAATCGCTGGAAATCCGCAAACAGATTGGTCTCGTTCCGGATGACACCCTTCTCTTCGATTATCTGACAGGCACGGAGTACCTCGAATTTGTCGCGCGCTTGTACATGCTGCCGCGACCGCTAGCGAAAGAGCGCGCGGAAGAACTGCTCCAGCTTTTCCAACTTCACGAGAACCGCCGCAAGCTTATCGGTGAGTACTCAAAAGGCATGCGGAAGCGCGTCGCTATGGCGGCGGCTCTGATTCACCGGCCGCATCTGTTTTTAATGGATGAACCATTTGAGGGAGTTGACGCTGTAGGCGCGCGCCTGATGAAGGATATTCTGCTCGAACAGGTCCGGCATGGCGCTACTGTGTTTCTGACCTCTCACGTGCTTGAGGTAGTCGAGCGCCTGTGCGATCAGGTTGCCATTATCAATCGAGGCAAAATTGTTGTGCAAGGCACGATGTCTGAGTTGCGCAGGCAGGCGGTTGCTGGGGAATCCGGCACACTGGAAGAAATCTTTGTGGATCTTGTCGGGGGCGAACGTTACAGCGAAAAGTTAGACTGGCTTTAATCCATGCTGCAATTGCGGGGTTTGCTTTTTACTATGCTGGTTCCGGGATTAGTCGCAGTGTATATGCCGCATCTCATTATCGGGTCTCGCCTTCAACAGGGAGGGCTGTGGCAAACTGGATGGTTGTTGATAGCTCTTGGAAGCGCTATTTACTCTAATTGCCTGCTCAGCTTCTTAGCTGCAAACGGCACGCCAGCGATCTTCTTCACTCACCATTTGCGAATGGTTATCGGCAATGAGCCATCTGCCCTGGTTCGCGGCGGTCTTTACAAGTTCTCGCGGAATCCGATGTATCTCGGTGTTGTGCTCGTTACTATTGGTCAGGCAATTCTTTACGCATCAGGTCCTCTTGCCGCCTACGGGATTACCATGTTTCTATTCTTCCACCTAGTGGTGGTTTTTATCGAAGAACCGCACTTAAAAGCTCGTGACCCGAAGTCATTTGAGCAATACTGCCGCGAAGTGCCGCGCTGGTTCGGGCTAGAAAAGAAAAGCCGCGCTAAAGCGTAGGATAAGAAGAGAACCCGATGGCCACTCTTCCGAAACCGTATCTCACTGCCGAGGAATATCTGGCATTAGAGCGCCAGGCAGAGTTTAAAAGCGAATATGTAAATGGCGAAATGTTTGCCATGGCGGGAACAAGCGAGAACCATGCCTTGCTCGTGACCAATCTTGTCGCGGAACTGAGGCAAGCTTTACGTCGGGGTCCCTGCCGTGTCTACTCCAGCGACATGCGGGTGTGCGTTTCTCCAGCCGGACGGTATACCTATCCCGACGTGGTGGTCGCCTGTGAGAAGCCAAAATTTCTGGATGGTACCCAGGATACGCTTCTGAACCCCACGCTTCTTATCGAGGTTCTGTCTCCTTCGACCGCAGACTATGATCGGGGCGGAAAGTTTCAAAGCTATCGGACTCTTGCTTCACTCGAAGAGTATCTGACGGTGGCGCAAGATCAGATCCATATGGAACAGTGGCACAAGCAACCGGATGGACGCTGGATCTTGACTGAATACACGGCGGCATCGAACTGCCTTCGGCTGGAATCCCTATCCGTGGAATTGTCCATTGCGGATATCTATGAAAAAGTCACGCTCGATGAGTCGGGCGAAACAAGATAAATCCTCTACAACAAATTTGCATGGAGCGCATCCCGTTTCGCGCCACAACTGCTGCCTCGTCTTACACTGAACTGCGGCTCCCGGTTGCGCTGCTGCTTGACAACATTCGAAGCATGTATAACGTAGGAGCATTTTTCCGTACGGCTGACGGGGCCGGTATCGAACGGCTTCTGTTAAGCGGAATCACGGCTCGTCCTCCCAAGAACGCCATCACAAAAACCGCTCTCGGAGCAGAAAATCGTGTGCCCTGGCAGCCAGTCTCTGACCCAAGATCTGAAATCGAAGCCTTGCGCGCGACTGGCTATGAGATCGCCGCTATTGAAACCAGCGACCGTGCGCTTGATATTTTCGAATGGCAGCCCCGCTTCCCCGTTTGCGTGCTCTTTGGCCACGAAGTGGACGGCCTGAGCAGGGATTTGCTTGAACTCTGTGACACACACGTCCGCATTCCCATGCTTGGATTGAAGCACTCGTTAAATGTCGCCAGCGCGGGCGCAGTTGTTATGTACGAACTCCTGCGTAAGTACAAAACGCTATACTGCGTAACTGATTGACGCTGCCGTTACTCTGAAAGTAGTGTCCGCCACTTCAAATTTAAGCGATATCAACTCAAAAGCCCAGATCAGCTTGGAGGAGAAGACTGTTTTCACCGTTCTCGGGGCGATCAGTTTTTGCCATCTCCTGAACGATATGGTGCAGTCGCTCTTGCCTGCCATTTACCCTATTCTGAAGGACGCGTTTCATCT
>JAFAZU010000411.1 GCA_019239585.1 Acidobacteriaceae bacterium | reverse complement strand
GGAGATGTCGGCTATTTACGTCCTCGTGTTAGGGCTGGAGGCTGTAGCGGCGTTTACCTTGGGCGTTGCTGTTCTGGGAGAAAAAGCTTCGCTTACCAAAGTGTGTGCGTTGATCCTGATTGTTAGCGGTATTGCGCTATTGGAGCGTGCATAAGTATATCGCTTGCGAACCAGCCACACGGCTCAGATAATTGAGGATGGATTCAAAGCACTTGAGAGCCGATACAAACAGCGGGTCTCTCAACCCAAGTAGGCAATAATAAACAGCCGCCGAAAGGGAAAGAGAACTCCGCCTACAGCCGACTCCGGATAGAACGGCTGCAGCCGTTCTGCGTATTCTGCCAGAAATCGCTTGCGATCGCTTTCTTCGGTGATGGCCTCTAAGTACGGGCGCAACCCCGTGCCCCTGTACCACTCCACAATCGCGCCCAGATCCGGCATGATCTGGAGATAGTCGGTGGCCCAAAGATCGAGCCGCGAAGCGTGCGGGGCCAATGCCTCATAGTAAAATTCCAGTTCGTGCGACCGCCACTCTTTCGCTCGGCCCTCGGGAAACCATCGTCGCCACTGGTTACTTTGAGCTAATTCCCGCATCACTCGGTTGGGCACGGCTTCATAAGCTGGCATCTGCACAGCCAACGCACCTCCGGGAGTTAGATGGTCGAGCAGGCGAGGGAAGAGTGCCTCGTGGTTATCGAGCCATTGGAGCGCGGCGCTGGAAAAGATGATGTCGAACCGCTCTCCGTCTGATTGCTGAACCCAGTCGGAGATATCGGCGACGCGCCATTCGCGATGCGGATAGGCCGTCTGTGCAGTTTTGATCATGGCCGCCGAGCTGTCGAGGCCGAGAAGGGAAGCCTGAGGCCAGCACTCCGCACACACTTCCAAACTATTGCCGGGTCCACATCCCAGGTCGACAATCCGTTGGGGCTGGGCGACCTCAACGCGTTGCGCGAGATCGCGCGAAGGACGCGTCCGCCATTCGGCAAAGGTCAGGTACTGCTCAGGACTCCAAATGGGCATCGCACTCACTTAACCCTGTTCCGAATTTCGTCAGAATTTTCAAATAGACTCACCGGTCCGTGCCGGAAGAGAAACAACCGTTTTCTCATCGCCCGTTTGAATGTAAAACTCGCGTCCAGACTGCGCCGCTTCCGTTCGCACATAAGCCAAACCAACCACTTGGCCCAGAGCAGGAGAGTAAGCGGCAGAGGTGATTTCTCCGGCATCTTTGCCCTCAGCGCCGAATTTGGTGCCGGGAGCAGGCCCTTGCGCGGCGGCAACACGAATCGGCAGTAACCAGCGATGCACCTGCCCGCGCGAGCGCACGCGTTCTACAATCTCCTGTCCCAAATAACAGCCTTTATTGGTATGAACGGCCTGTAACTGCTGCGTCTCCTGGACCAGATAACGCTCGCTGATGTCTTCTCCATACCGTGGCGCTCCGTTTTCCAAACGAACAATCTGGATCTCATGACCGCTCGCTTGCGGAATATCCAGTTCGTTCAAGCGAGAAATCAAATCTTCCTTTCGCTCTCTCGGGAGAAAAACACGGATTCCGTTACGGCCAGTGACTGCTGTACGGGCCACAAACCCGTCTTGCCAGTTGGCAACTCCATAAGCCTGCGATGGCACGGGAAGGGAAAGCCGGCTCGCCCCTTCGTCAAACTGCGGTCCTTCGATTCCAATGACAGCCCATCGTTCGCTCTCATCCTCCAAGGTCACATCATCCGCAATAATGTATTTATCCAGGTGATCGCGCAGCTTTGCGCCTACTTCCGGCTCCGTGTCGAGAAACAGACCATCACCGAAGTTATAAATGTAAGCGTCAGCAAGAATACGGCCCTGCGCCGTCAGAAAAAACGCATACAATCCCCCATGCGGTTCCAAATGATTTACATCATTCGTGGACATGGCATGAAGCAAACGCGCGCGATCCTCGCCATGTACGCGAATTTTACCCCGCGCTGACAAGTCAATCCAAGCCGCACGGCTGCGCAAAGCCTCGTAAGATTCCATTACCTGTTTAGATGAAAAATATGCAGTACAAGCCGCGTAACACTTCTAGCCGAGCAGTTCCCGGACATACGCCTCCAGTCCCGGAACGCAGGCGTAAGCATTGCCGCCGTAAATCGTGTTCTCACCATTGAAACTCCCAAACCGGCCGCCCGCTTCTTCTATCAACAGTTTCAAGGGCGCTAAATCCCAAGGCGCAGCATTCGGTTCAATCCAGACATCCGCCTTTCCTTGCGCCAGCAGCATCGCATCGACAGCGCCGCCCAAGCTGCGCACCGCCCAAAAGCGGCTGACCCACGGCAAAAGGCGCGCTGCAAAGTGGCTCACTCCAGCTTTGTTAAAGCCGTTAAAAGAAAGAATTGCTTGTAACGGATCTGATTTGTCAGCAACTTGCAGCCGGTGCGAGCCAGTCCAAGCGCCGGAGCCTCGAGCCGCCCATAACAGTAGATTCTGTCCAGGGCTATGCGCGGCAGCCGCCACGATTTCTCCCTCCTGTTCCAGGCCAATCAGAACTGCCCATAAAGGAATACCCCGCACAAAATCGCGTGTTCCGTCAATCGGGTCGATGATCCACTTCCGTCCATTGCGGCTTTCCCGGTTCGCGCCCTCTTCGCCCAGAATGCCATCCTGGGGAAATTCACGAGTAATTCCATCCACAATTAATTTCTCGCAGGCACGATCCGCAGCAGTAACAGGCGATTCATCCAGCTTTGATTCAGCCGTTACACCCCGGCGTTGATAGTCGAGCGCTAAAGCCCCCGCTTCTTGCGCCAGAAGCTTGGCGACTTGGACCTCGTGTTCAAAGGCATTGTTTGATTATGACCTGCATAATAGATAAGAAAGTGAATAGGCTATTATTCTTACGTATCCCTTTATAAATCTGATTGACGTACCCTGAAAGACAGGATAATCTGGGAGTTCTTCCTTAGATAAACCTAACCGTTAGCGCTATTAGGCGTTTTCCCTGATAGTTTGCTCTGTAAGGAGTGGAATGGATAAACAGTTGTTCGTTGTGGAATTTGCTCATTCGGTTGAGGGGCGAGTCAAGCGAATACATGTTAGTTGTAAAGCATTAGTTTATGTCCTGGGAAGCTTTCTTCTTCTGACCGGGTTAGCTCTTGGACTCTTTTCCAACTATGTCAAAATGTCCTGGAAAGCCGCAAACTATAACGAGTTGAGAGCTGATTTCGACCGGCTGCGTGATCGTTATCAGGAACTGCAGCTCCTTTCCCGGCAGCACAATGAACAGATGGCTTCACTGGAAACTTTAGCCACCGAAGTTTCTGTTGCCTATGGGTTCAACAAACCGGGACCTTCTGGTAATCATGAATCGCTGATAGGAAGCTGGTCTTCAACTTCGTCAGCGAAGGAATCGGTTGCGGAATACAACTTCCTGAAATCTGCCTCCTTTGGGGGAATTTATCACCGATACGCTTATCAATGGCAACTTCACGCTCGGCCGAGCTTATGGCCACTGGATGGCGTTCTCCGAAGCTCCTTCGGCGGGCGGTCTGATCCTTTTTCGGGAGAAGGCGCTTTCCATACAGGAATCGATATTTCCGCACCTATTGGAACGCCGGTCCACGTGACGGCTGACGGCGTTGTTGTATCGGCAGGATGGGCGGGCGGTTATGGAAAACTCGTGGTTGTGGATCACGGTAATGGATTCCAGACGTATTACGCGCACTTATCGCAGCTCTTTGCAGTGCCGGGCGAAGAGGTTAGCCGCGGTCAGGTCATCGCCTACTCCGGTTCAACGGGAAAATCGACCGGACCTCACATGCACTACGAGGTCCGGTTGGCAGGAACCCCGGTCAACCCTTATAAGTACCTCGGACATAGTCGACAGTCCAAAACGGATCTGGTGCGTGTGGCAAAAACGGCCAGTAGTGATCTTGGGCTCTAATTGTATCTTGCCGGTCCTCAAGCACGTCTCTTAAGTAGTGGCAGTACCTATGACGCGACGAGCGATGCTGGCTCTGTTACCAACAAGCCTGCATTTGGCTGCGGAACAATCCCTTCCTCGAAAGTCCAAGCCGCTTCCTATGGGGAGCGAGTTGGTCCGGCTTCTCGATCCAGTAACGGAGATGCCAGTGACTCGGCTGACCAGCCCTGTCAGTAACAGCTTTCTTCCTGTTGCAGCCAATCAGTTTGTTTCAACCAAAGATCGGTTCCTGGTCTTCTCGTCTGACCGTACAGGGCATAACGCGCCTTTCCGTTTAGACCTGCGGACAGGCGCTCTGAGCCAACTGGGTCCTACGGATGACGTGTGTCCTCCGTCACTTTGCCTTGATGCGTCGAATCGTATTCTGAACCTTCTGGACCGTTCCACATTGAAGGAGATTGGGCTAAACGGCAAACGGATCCACGTGCTCGGCGAGAATGTCACGGCTTTCAGTTTTGGCTCGTCAACAGCGGACTTGGTTGTCGTAAGCGGAGGCAACCTCTATCTGGGAGCAAATCAGAGTACGAAATTGGTAGAGGATGTGGCAGGGTGGTGCATGGTTCGCCCTGCCGGAAGCGGCTGCTTATTCGGGCGGGAAGCCTCTGCGGGCGAGCGTGAATTTTGGTACGTGCCGCTCAGCGGCGCACAGCCGAAAACAACTTTGCTGGCAAAGGGGCGGATCTCCAATCCTTACTGGTCTCCCGACGGGCGTTCCGTACTCTTCCTTCGTGAGATTTCGGATGGGAATTTCACCCGCTCCGTGATTCATGAAGTTTTTCCCGAAACTTGTCAGGAACAGCATGTGACGAATACCAGTCAGTTTGCGTCGTTTGCTCCCAATGCGGACGGATCAGTGTTTGTCGGCGCAAGCCGGAGTAAAGCTCAGCCTGTGGTTGTTCTGCTATTGCGCAGTAGCCGGCGCGAACTGACACTATGCGAGCACGGCGCCAAAAATGCAGCAGCGGTTTCTCCAGTGTTTTCACCCGATAGTCGGCGCGTCTACTTTCAAAGCGACCGTGAAGGCAAATCAGCGCTTTATTCCGTGAATGTTGAATCTTTAATAGAGTCTACCTGAGCGGATCTCCTCTACAAATTTCAAGAAAGATTCTTACATTATGTACTTGGTGAAACCGAACAGGCCTGTTTTTCGTCTTTTTTGCACTCGCTTGCTTAAGGGAGGAAGACGTGTATCTAAACTCGAGCAGGCG
>JAFAZU010000484.1 GCA_019239585.1 Acidobacteriaceae bacterium | reverse complement strand
GGCGAAAGCTTCGCGAAAGAAAGGAAATGAACACTTTTGTTTCGATTGCTTTCTTTTTTCTTCTTGACACATTCGTTTTGTAACTTTACAATTCCTTCCAGCTAGTTGTTTTAGGGCACTCACGCTCAGGTGAAAGGAGTAACAATTTCTATGGGAACGGTTCGGGAAAAGTCTGCCGGCTACCGGCGACTGTTTTTTCTTTTGATTTCTCTCTGTATAGCGGCATTTTGTATTTCCACTTACGCTCAAGAGGTAACAGCATCCATAACAGGGCAAGTGACCGACCCAAGCGGCGCTTCCATTGCGGGCGTTAAAGTGACGGCAACTGATACGCAGCGCGGAACGCAGTACACAGCCGAAACCAACTCAGACGGCCGTTATAGGCTCTCAAACTTGCTGGTCGGTACCTACAATGTCAGGGCAGAGCATGCGGGCTTTCAAGCGGCTACTGTAACTAACATCACGCTTGAGTTGAATCAGACCGCCAAGTTGGATTTCCCGCTGCAGGTGGGCAATGTTTCGACAGCCATTGAAGTGACTAGCGCGGCGCCGGTGCTGCAAACAGAATCAACGCAGCTTGGCCAAGTGATCGACGCGCGAACCAATACAACTTTGCCTTTGGCGACCCGTAACTATGTGCAGTTGACTTTGCTGACTGCCGGAAGCGTTCATCCCGATCCTTCTTCCTTTACCAACGGACAGACGACGGCCAGCAGTGGACGTCCCTATGTCAATGGAAATCGGGAGCAGGCAAACAACTTTATTCTGGACGGCATGGACAATAATCAGGTCTCGGATAACCTGGTCGGCTATGCACCCAGCGTGGATGCGATCCAGGAGTTCAATGAGATTACCCAGAATGCCCCGGCTGAATTCGGCAACTTCATGGGCGCGATTATCAGCACGCAGATCAAATCCGGCACCAACGGATTTCACGGGAATGCTTTCGAATTCATTCGTAATGACGTGCTGAATGCGAATACCTGGTCCAATAATTTCAATGGCGCTCCAAGGGCAAAGCTACGCTGGAATGAATTTGGCGGAACTTTTGGAGGCCCGATCGTGCGTGACAAGCTCTTCTTTTTCGTGGATTATCAGGGGCAGCGTTTCGATACGCCGACGAGCACGGGTGCTACCAGCGTCTTGACCGCCAGGGAACGAAGAGGAGACTTCTCTGAACTTTTGACAGGCTCCAAGCCCATCCAGCTTTATAACCCGTATGCCGTCGTGAACGGGCAGCGCGTTCCCTTTGCCGGGAACATAATCCCCGTCAACCTGCTTGACCCCGTGGCACAGAAGATCGTGGGTTTATCCGGTTACCCTCAGCCGACAAGTTCCGGATTAATCAACAACTATCTCTATACTTCACATAGCGCTATCAACGGTGACCAGGGAGACGCGAGAGTAGATTGGAGTGCGTCGGACAAGAACCGGATCTTTGGCCGCTATTCACAAAGTCTGATCGATAATCCGAGCACGAACAACGTGCCGGTATTCTACAACTCGTTTGCGAACTATCCCACGCATAACGGCGTGCTCGATTGGGTACGGACGATCACACCGTCGGTTGTGAATGACGCTCGCGTCGGGGTGAATTACGTCCTGGTCAACAATGGCGCTGCGGACAACGGCACCAGCAATCTCCCGCAAACGGTGGGCCTTCCCGGCATTCCCTCCAGCATATTACCAGCTATGAGCTTCTCGGGTGGAAACGCAGCCACCATCGGGAACTCGGATGTTTATCAGCTCTTTGCTGATGCGGTGATTCAGTACGAAGACACGATGGTTATCAACAAGGGTGTGCATACGATGCACCTGGGATTTCAGGGCTGGCGGCAGCGCATCAACACTTTCTACTCAGGTAACAACGGTCGCGCCGGAACATTCACCTTCGACGGCCGCTATACAGCGGGTCCGGGCCCGTTAGCGACAGCAGGCGGCGGCGCCGGACAGGCGGAAGCAGATTTCATGCTTGGTTTGCCGAGCGAAATCGGAGGAGGCGTGAACGGCGGCACATGGGGCCAGCGCGCGAATATTTTTGCAGCCTTCTTCCAGGATGACTGGCACATTTCGCCATCGC
The DNA here is from genome assembly GCA_019239585.1 of Acidobacteriaceae bacterium. Lineage (GTDB taxonomy): Bacteria > Acidobacteriota > Terriglobia > Bryobacterales > Bryobacteraceae > Bog-105. Next base: position 649 of record JAFAZU010000484.1, on the reverse strand, counting down.
TCACCGTCAATCTCGGCCTGCGCTGGGAACTCCACACGCCCTGGGTGGAAGTGAAAGATCGCCAGACGAATTTCGGGCTATTTTCCGGAGCGATCGAAGTGGCCGGTCAAAATGGCAACAGCCGGGCTTTGTACAACCAGTACAACGGGATTACAAATTACCAGCCGCGAATTGGAGTAGCCTGGAATCCACAGAGGAATACCGTGGTTCGCGCTGCCTACACGCTATCCAGTTACCTGGAAGGCACGGGTACGAATCTTCGCCTGACTATCAATCCTCCTTTTGCGCACGAAAATGACGCGAATTATACGTCCCAGAGCCAGCCGGGTTCGACGCTGAACCAAGGTTTCCTGCCGTTCCTGGCCAACCCCGGCAATCCGTTTGCCGGCGCTCTTCTTCGCGTCTGGGACCCTAATATCCGCCCGGCTGTTTCCAACCAGTGGAACTTCACCGTGCAGCAACAGTTGAATCCCTCGACCACGCTGCAGGTTGGCTATGTGGGTCAGCGGACGACACATCTGGCCGTGCCGATGCCGTACTTACAAAAGCAGCTTCTACCTGGCGGCGCCATAGCGAACAGCCCCTATTTGTCAGGCAATCCTACGCTTCAAAGCGAAATCAGCCAGATTTCGGGAACGGACACGAACGG
>JAFAZU010000453.1 GCA_019239585.1 Acidobacteriaceae bacterium | reverse complement strand
AGTAAGCCTTCCCACTGGCTTTGTAGCCGCACCCGGTCTCGAATCAATTGTTGCCGACCGCGCGTCAGCAAGCGCCACCGACGCTGTTCCGCATCAGGAACATAGCTTAAGGTCAAATCCGACGATACTAATCGTTTCACGATCCGCGTGGCATCAGCGAAGTCCGATTTGCGCCCGCGTGGTCCAGTCGTCGAGCGAGCTTGCGCCAGGTGTAATTGGAATTGGCCCTCCAAGGCAATCCAGACCGGACGCCAATACTGAGCGGTGGACTCCATGGCCACCTCGCTGACCTGCTGCTCCGCCAACCACTCGCTGAGACGCCTGATTGGGTGTTGCGTATCAGTGGAACGTTATGTGGCGCACTCCATTACGTTTCTAATCGCGACTTCACCGTAATGTGGAGTAAATCTGGCAAACGCGCTCTGGGCAGGGGTTTCATGAACGAATGGTCTCCATTATCAAAGCGTTGACAGAAAGCGTAGAAGCGTGTCGTCGGCCCGAAAGCGGTGGGCGTTCTGGCCGGCTGGAGTCATCTTTGCGAGCATCTGCTCTTTCGTCGTCAGGTCTGCTTCGACGTACCCATGCGTCGTTTGGATACTTTCGTGACCAAGCCACAGCGCAATGACGGTGATGTCCACTCCTGCTTGCAACAAGTGCATGGCCGTGGAATGTCGAATCAGGTGTGGGGAGATGCTTTGGTCAGCCAGGCTCGGACACGGCACAACCGCACGCCCTACGCATTCCTGCAGGAGATAGTCGACACCATAGCGACTCAGCGGCTTTCCGCGAGCGTTGGGGAAGGCCACGGTCGCATAGCGTGGGTCCGATTCCAACTCCTGGAACCACGCCCGCAGTACTCGGGTCGTCGTGGGCCACAGCGGGACGGCTCGTTCTTTCCGCCCCTTGCCTGTGAACTGTACGAAGCTCTTGATCCCGAACTTCACATCCGTTCGTTGTAAACCGGTGATCTCGGAAACGCGCGCCCCGGTGTTGTAGAGAGTCAGTAGGAGCGCATGGTCACGCCGCCCCGCCCAAGCTGTTCGATCATGAGCAGCCAGCAGAGCGTCTATTTCAGGCCGAGTGAGATAACGGACCAGTCGCTTGTCGGCCCGTTTGACGGGGATGGACAGTATTCGTGTGGCGATGCCGACGCTGACGGGATCGCGGAGCGCAACCATGCGGCAGAAGGAGCGGATGGCAGCAAGCCGAACGTTTCGGGACTGCACCTGATTGCGGCGCTGTCCTTCTACGTAATCCAGAAACTGGAGAACGGTGGGAGCATCGATATCGGGCATGACGAGGGCGGCCGGTTCCTTTCCCGTCGTTTCGCGGAGGAACTGAAGCAGTAACCGGAACGTGTCGCGGTAGCTCTGAACGGTTCTCGGGCTGGCTCGCTTTTGACCGTACAAATGGTCCATAAAGAACACTTGCAGAAGCGGCCCCACCAAAGGCGAAAGGGCACCATCAGGAGGCGCAGACTTAGTCATGACGTCCTCCCATTCCGGCGTACTGTAGAAACCGATCAGCCGCGGCACCCAGCAGTTCCGGAGTGGCGGTGAGATACCAATAAGTGTGGGCGGGTTGCACATGCCCCAGGTAAACCGAAAGATGAGGTAGCAGATCCTTGACCGTCATCCCGGCCCGGTACCACGCCACCATCCGGCCGACGGCAAAACTGTGACGGAGCCCGTGCATCCCAGGCCGGCCAGAGCCAGCGTCCTTTCGAATTCCAGTGCGGCGGAGGAGCCCGCCGAAGGTGTCGCAACAGGCGTCGTAGGTGAGAGGGCCGCCCTTCTCGGAAACGAAGAAAGCGTCCGACAGGGCGTCGCAGCCGAGACGCTTTCTCTCTTTGGCATATCCCACCAATTGCTCAGCCGTTGTGGCATGCAGAGGCACCAGACGAGACTTTCGGAATTTCCCCTCGCTGATGTGCAGGTGGGGTGTCGCGGCATCGAGCCGCACATCTTCCATGTTTAATCGGAGGGCTTCTCCCACGCGCAGGCCGGAACTGGCGAGCAAACCGATCAACGTGCAGTAGACATGAGGACGCAAGGAATCCTCTGGCCTCAGCCGCAGAGCCTCCTGCATCAGGGCCTCCATCTCGCCTTGGGAATAGAGATACGGTGACGGACGCCGGAGGGGCGCCAGCACCCCGGGCCCGGGAACCTCCGTCTCTGGAAGTGCGGCACGCAGGTGGGAAAGAAAGCCACGTACTACCCGGAGGCGGCTGGCCTGACCCGCCAACCCTCGCCCGGGAACTGGCGCGCAGGCCCAATCAACGGCCATCTGCGCTCGAATCGGACTGCTGCTGTCCTGGGATGCCAGAAACTGAACAAACTCCTTCAGTAACTTCTCTTCATATCGAACGGTATAACCGATGGCGCGCCGCAATCCCACATAGCACTCCACCTGCAAGAGGAGATCGGGAAGATTCACTTAGCACCTCCCGGCCAAGGCATCGCCACTGGCGACAGCGAGCCGAGATCGAGCTTCGCGTAAATCTCCGTGCTGGCCAGCGAGCCATGCCCCAGTACATCGGCGATCGCTTTGAATGAGATCCCGTTGTTTGCCATTCCTGTGGCCAGGGTGTGACGCAAGACGTGTGCGCCGGGACGATGAATTGAGATCCCGGCCCGCTTCAGCAGCTTTTGAACGAGGGTGCAGATGCTGACGGATTTGCGGAGCGGTCTGAACGGCGGGCGCCAGCGCAGGAATAATTCCCGGTGAGCACTCCCCGGCCGCGATTGGCAAAGATATAACACCAAGGCGTCCCCGACTTCCTGGGAGAGTGGAAGGCTCCGTTCTCGATGCGTCTTGCCCGCTCGAATCAAAACACACCCACGCACCCAGTCAATATCGTCGATCCGCAGTCGGATCACCTCCCCGGCGCGAAGCCCAAGACGCGCCAGAAGAAGCACGATCGCCCGCTCTCGCAGACCGTATTCCGATTCTGCATCGCATGCTGCCAGCACGCGTTCCAACTCTTCCGCCGAGATGGCTCTTGGTAGAGAGGCGTGCCGCCAGGTCCGAACCGCTGGTACCGCTCCACACAAACCAGCGGGCACGGCGCCTTGCGAAGCCAGGAAACGGATCAGTGATCGAATCGCAGTGACCGGTTGCCCACAAGCGCTGGGCCGCAACTTCACTGCTTCTCGTCGCACAAATTCGGTTACCATGCTGGCGCTCAGTCTGGACCAATCCACCTCTGCCTGGCCGAACACAGCCTGCAGAAGTCGGCGAGCATACCGCAGGTAATTGTCGCGGCTTCCCCAGGCGCAACCCGTCACGTGATCCAGATGGTGGTCAAACTCCGCCAGCCACTTGGTGACGCTACTCTGGCGATCGGCCTCTCTTGGTGGTTTCAAAACTTCTGCCTGCCTCAGGAGTTCAACCAGACGGTGAAGACCGAGGGCCCTATGCGGAAGCCGACCCTGGGGCGTGGAGCGGGAGCACTGCCGGTCCAGTCCCTGAACGTAGCGGTCAACGGTAACCTCAGTGACGTCGGCGATGGCGATGTTGTTCTCCTCCAGCCACACCCCGAAGTGGCCGGCAGCCCGCAAATGCAGGCGAATGGTAGCGGTCGCATAGTGTGCTTCAGTAAGAGCCTTGGCGATCGCTGGCAGGTACGGGCCCAGAATGCTTTCCCGCATCCGAAAAAGCGTTCGCTGCTGCGTAAAAAACTTCTCGATCATTGAGTTTCCTCTCCTTTGCCGGTTTTGCCGGACACGGAGAGGATCTCAAGATAATGTGGAGTAACTCGCCCGCATCTGTACAGGCAGGCGCATACTTCACAACACAAATGGAGCGGTTCTCCACATTACGATAAAGTCGCGATTAGGAATGGAAAGCCGAGCTAAGGTTACGCTAGTTGTGCAGGTTTCCGCGAAAGGACAATAGTATGCGTCTCCGGTCTGTGATTACCGCCGTTCTGACCCTTGCGAGCATCATCAACGCGCAGACTCCCGCCGCTCGCGACCTCGGTCT
>JAFAZU010000376.1 GCA_019239585.1 Acidobacteriaceae bacterium | reverse complement strand
GGTCGCGAAAGTAACCGGCGGCCGGGTGCCATAGATTGAAGGGATGATCTTCATAGTTCGGTTCGAGATCAAGGGTGGGCTTAGGCGGCTTCATCACGTAGTCGCGAACAATCCGTTCCCACACCGGCACATCATGACCGCCGCCATGATCACTCTGCATTCCATTAACGGCAAGCCACGGCTCATTATGCAGATAGACCGAGGTGGAGTTGACACCGCCCTGCGGATGGTACAGAATCAACGGCTTCCGCCCCCATCCTTCCGCTAATCCGCTCGCCATCTCGCGCCAGATCGGTGTCCAGTCCTGGTCAGGAGGAAAACCCGCCGCTTGCGCCGCTTCGCTGTGCAATCCGGATATCCGTGGAGGACGGTCTCCGCCGAGAATCCACATCACGTTTGTGCATCCTTGCAGCTTTTGCGCCAGATAGCGGGCGTAGTCGTGCGCAACATTTAAGTTGTCCAAACGAAATAAGCGCGGTCCGGCTCCCCACGGCGCTGTCAGCTTGTCTCCCCAAGTCGGAAGCAGCCCGACATACAAGCCCTGTGAAGCAGCTTCATCCACAATCTCCTTCACGCGATTGAAATACTGCTCATTCGGACGCTTGGGATCATCGTCGATAAAGGGCTTCTCCCCGAACGCGCTCGGTTCCGTAATGCCGTTAAATTCGGCTAGGACGACTGTTTGAATGACAGTGAATCCCTGCATGGAGCGAGTGTGCAAATAGTAACTGCATTCCTCGCGCGTGGTGCGATGGATTAGTTCCCACGCTGTATCTCCGAGCCAGAAGAACGGACGCCCATCCTCCGTCTGGAGAAAGTGTCCACTCGGATGAACGGTGATGAGTGGCATAGAATGTGTCAAATTATTTTGTTGATTTTGGGCCGGGCAAATGACGCAAGCTACCGCCAATGCAACCACGCCGGGGAGAAGCCGATTAAGCATCCATTCGATTGTATTCTTCCGACTGCGGGATTAAACCGACTGCGCTCTCGCGCGCTGCACCGAAACCGGGAAGCCGTATATCTCACGAAAAACTTTCGCAGCTTCGCCTGCAGCCCATAATTCCAGCCCAACGTCCCCGTTGGCTTCAATCTCCAGTCCAATGCCGTTATCGCGCAAAACACTTTTCACGTTCTGGACTTTGCCTTCATTGCTTCGATCCAGGCTATCCGCCATTCGCAGCAGCGGAGTTAGATAGGTCACCAGTCGTTTGGACTCGGCATTTAGTTCGTCAAAGTACGAGTGCTTCGGCTGCGGTAAGGACTTCCGGTGAAAACGGCACAGGGCGGCTATGACCTGTCTTTCCCCGTCTGTAAATCCGGGCAGGTCAGAATTTGCAACCAAATAGGCAGAATGCTTATGATGTCCGGTTGCGCTCACGAAATGGCCGATATCATGCAGAAGTCCCGCTGCTTCCAATGGCTTTCCGGCGCTGGGCGGCAGGCGATGCACGGATTGCAGAACATCGAACAAGCAGCCTGCTAGATACGCGATGTGCCGCGCATGCTGGAAATCGACGCAGTACCGTTTCGCCAAGGCTTCGGCTGTGGCGCGCTGCTCAGGAGACAGCCGCGAAACTTCGCGACCCACGCCGCGCGCTGCCAAATCTGCAATCACGCCGTCCCGCACACCAGCGGAGCAGTAATACATCCCGCTGTGGCCGAACATCTCTAAAGAGCGCGCAAATACTGCTGCGCCGCCTACAACGATTTCCGCCCGCCTCGGACCAATGCCGGTCAGTTTCCTTCTCTGCGCCAGAGTACTTGTTCCTAGAGCAGTGTTGAGTTTTTGGATTTGGTTGAGCGATGCGCCTAAACGGTCTGCCTCATCACGCTCCGCTCTCGGAATTTGATTCACAGCGCAGACCACGGCTGCCGCCGAAGCGGAGGTACCAATTGCACGATCGAACTTTTCGCCCGCATGCGCTTCATAAAACGAATGGAGCTTTTCTGTGATGAAAGAGTTCATGTGGCGCAGGTCCTCCGGCCCGGGTGGATCGTTTTTGAGGAAAATCTCCGTCAGCCGGACCGCTCCCAATGGCTTCGAAACGGAATCGATCAGCTCGCCATTTTGGCTGATAATCAGTTCCGCGCTGCCGCCGCCAACATCGATGCTGAGGGTCCGCTCCCCAGGTCGAGGCCAGCGCGCTTCCACACCCAAATGAATCAAACGCGCTTCTTCCGCACCGGAAATAATCTCGACGTGCGTGCCGAGCGCCTCACCCGCGCGTTGCAGAAACTCCTGCTGATTACTGGCATCACGCACGGCGCTGGTTGCCACGGCGCGAACTCCAAGAATATTGAGCCGCGAGTAAACTGACGCCATCCGCGACAAGGTAGCGACCAAAAAATCCATCGCGTCGTCACTGATACGGCCCGTACGAAATACGCTTTCGCCTAAGCGAGTGACCTGACGGTCCTGGGCAAGTACCGTAGTAATACCATGGCTGACATCCGCAGCCAGCATACGAAGGGAGTTACTTCCGACGTCGATAGCCGCGTAACGGGGCATACCTGCTTTATAGCAGGTGCTTACTCCCCAGTCTTTTGATTGTTTGCCAGCGGTCTAATCAGCCGCAACGCGGGTCTTGTTAGATACTGCTTCTGATATTGCCGGTGTTCCTCATCAATTGGAAACTGCTCATTGCCTTTATAGGGGTAAGCGCTCATTGCGTGAAAGGGAAGCGGCGTGACGTTTTGGCTGAATGCCGTGTTCGGGTCGGCATCTTTCGCCCAACCATCTACTAGCAGCAGAAAATCACGCGTCCATCCTTGCGGCAAGGGCGGCAGTTGTGAAGCTCCGTACTCCAGCTTGACTTCGTCTCCCGAACCCATAATCAGCAGCTTGTCATCCGCACGGGTTACCAAAGGACGCACATCACCATAGCGCGTGTAAAAGCCCGGCGTGGGATTCCAGTTCGAAACCGGTCGCACCTGATCGTACAAAAACTGCTCCGGCTGCTGACGTCGAGGATCAATCACCACTTGCGAGAAACCGCGAAATTGCAGATCAGCCCGCTCTGCATTCATTGGAGTCAGGCGAGCTTGCGGAGACCGTGAATCTTCCAGAAGAAAAATTTCGTCCCAGTACACGCAAAGGTTGGTCACAATCCGCACCTCGCGTGAACTCGACAGAAACTTGCCGGTCAAATCGACTGCAATCGTTTTTGGTTTGCCGGATGGTATACCCATATCGCCTACAACCGTTTGCCATTTTCCGGCCTTATCCTTTACTTGCAAATAGGGGAACACAAGCCCGCCCTGCCCATCTTGCGAAGCGCCTAGAAAAGTAGATCCGTCGGCCCAATCCACCCATCCGTTCAGAACCAGCACGGCCCGGTTCGTGGGCGCTGCTTTACCGAAATCCAAATCGAGCGTGTGCAGACCGGCTACACCCGCTGAGTTGTGCGGAAACCCGTCCGGATACCTGCTGTCAATCGCCGCTAATTTTCCCGTGACATTGCGGCCTCTCTCATCGAGTGCCCGAATAGGATGCACGCGCGAACGCCCGCCAAAAAGTCGGAACTCAGGATACGGCGGAGACTTAAACTTATCGTTCGTATAAATCTGCACGTCCGCCGGATGGTCCAAAGCAATTAGCTGAACCTGATCCAGGTAGGAAACCTCATGCAGCTCCTCCGTAATATGTACCTGATATTTACCGTTCTGTGCTTTCAAAGCGGACCCTGGTATCTGCACGTACTCGTCATGGTCCACCGGAAAGTAGTTGCCGTCGCCGGAACTCGCTCCCAGCGGCGCTACTCCCAGCACGTCCGTGATGAACTGAAATTTTTCTCCATTCCAGGTGAAGATCATGGGGCAAGACCCGGATAGCCGCTGCGCCTCCTCCACTTTCAGCGCTTCGGAACTTTTCTTCCCCGTTTCGTTCTGAATCAAACCATTCGGCCAAGTAATGCGGACCGTGTCCACTGTTGTCCTGCCATCGGTAGCGAACGAGAGAGGCACGCCTTGGTAAACCCGCTTTTCGTAGTAAGGCCCGGACTTTACCTCGACTGTTGCGTTGGTCGCGCTCTTCAGATTTTTGACGCCTATAATTTGAACCGAAAGCCAGTGCTGGTCCGCTGAAACATTGGTGTACAGATGCACTGAACCGTCCGGCAGCAACCGCGCATAGTCTTCCCGCCCGTCACCGTTAAAATCCGCTCGAATGCTCGACAGAGCTGTTTTGGCTCCCCGCGCCAGTTCCAAGGTGCCTTCATGATTTCGCACGGCATAAATTTCAGGTCGGTAAACCACTACATCGATCAACCCATCATGGTCGAAATCCTGAGCGTCTAATCCCGCTGATCCCGCACTCAGTGCCGGAAGCTCAGAGGCTTCGAAAACTCCGTTCAGCTTGTCTGTGTATAGAACTCCGCCACGATCCGCATAGGAAACAACAATGTCCCGCGCTGCGGTATCGCCGCGCAAAGCAATCACAGCCGCATCGAGCGCCTTGCCTCCTTTGAGCGCCGGGAAAGACTCTGATTTATCCTCAAATTTACCGTTGCCGTCGTTCCGCCACAATGCCGTTTGTGAACCGAACAGCAGCAGATCAAGGTCGTTATCGTGATCGTAATCAATGGCCAGCGCTTTACCGGCTCCCTGGGCGTTCGGCAGATCCAATTGCTTTTTAAACACCCCGTGATCGTTATGAAAGATGGCGGCCCCCGCGCCTGTTACGATGCACAAATCCGTTAACCCGTCATTGTCAAAGTCACCCGGCGCAATGTCCCGCACATTTTTCAAGTTTTCCAGGCCGCTATTCTTGCTTAAGTCAACGCCCCGCTTCCATAATTCCACCCGCTCGGGAGACCACATCAGTAGATCAGGATGACCATTGCCTTCAGCATCAATCACCTGCATCCGGGAATGAGAAGAGTCCCACCCGCTGCTGAGGACCTGCTCCTTGTAGCGCGTCGGCTCGGTTTCCGCTGATGGCCGAGGCTCCGGCGGATCGTAGAGTTCGGCATAGAAGCACCACTCCATATCCTCCGGAACCGCCGCCCCCGCATTCTTTTTCTTTGCTTCTTCAAAAAGTTGCCGTTCCCGCGCCGCAGCCTGTTTATCGCCAGCCCGTTGGTATAGGGTGAAAAGTTGAAAATGCGGCCCCGCCAGATCTCCATTGAGCCGTTCCG
>JAFAZU010000295.1 GCA_019239585.1 Acidobacteriaceae bacterium | reverse complement strand
TGGTTGCAATTGTGTTATTCTAAAGCTGACAGCAAACTGGGGCGGTCCAGAATTTCTATTGTTTGGTTTCAGTGATTAAGAGTTTTCCGCGGATCTGATTGGGTCGGCGGAGCTTTTGCATGCCTAAATTTCAAATCTCAGGCTATTCCCTTTCTTTCGCGCCGCAAGTAGCGGTTTCTCGTATTTCGGGTAGTGCCTATCTGGTTGCTTCCGCGCCCGGTTTTTCTCATTGGATTTTCTTCCCGTGCGGTCCGTTTCAAACGGCCGTGCAAACATTTGCCAGTGGATCGCCTGATTCACCGCGAACGGTGTCTGCCGCATAGCCCAGCGGCGAGGCCGTTTTAGCGATTGCTGAATGTCGTTATTGTGTCATTGGTTTCCTAAAGGACAAGCGTAGATGCCCAACGTTGCGAACGGATCTCTCCGTCAAAGAGTCGATTTTTCGAAGATCAAAACCTCGATTCCCATTCCGAACCTGATCGAAGTGCAGAAACGCTCTTACGAGCGCTTCCTGCAAATGGACCTGTTACCTAAGGAGCGCGAAGACGCCGGACTGCAAAGCGTTTTCAGCTCCGTTTTCCCCATCTCTGATTTCCGTGGTTTAAGCCAGCTTGAATTTGTCGATTACTCCATCGGCAACTGGGAATGCAAGTGCGGCAATCTCAAGGGTCTTCACCACCTGCGCACCATTTGCCGTAATCCAAGCTGCGGCGCGGAAATCCGTACTGACACTTTCCATGCGGGTGACGTGTTGTGTCACCGTTGCGGCACTTTCAACAAGAACATTGTGACCTTCTGCAACCGCTGCGGCGATCCGGTCGCTCTGCAGTTGAAGTATGACGTTCCCGAATGCGAAGAGCGCGGCATGACTTATGCGGCTCCGCTCAAAGTTACGATCCGGCTGACGGTCTACGACAAGGACGAATCCGGCAATAAAACAGTTCGCGACATCAAGGAGCAGGAAGTCTTCTTCGGCGAAATTCCGCTGATGACCGACAACGGCACGTTCATTATTAATGGAACGGAGCGCGTCATTGTTTCGCAGTTGCACCGCTCGCCCGGCGTATTTTTTGAGCGCGTCCAGGCGCAGGGCTACTTTCTGGGCAAAATCATTCCATATCGCGGCAGTTGGGTCGAGTTTGAATACGACAACAAGAACCTACTTTATGTCCGCATCGACCGCAAGCGCAAGTTCTATGGCACGGTGTTTCTCCGTGCTTTAGGTCTCAAAACCGATTCCGATATCCTGCGCGCTTTCTATAAGCTTTCGACTATTTCACTGGCGGACAGCAAGCTGTTTTGGCATGTCAACGACAGCCTCATCGGCATGAAGCTTTCCCATGCCATTACTGACGCCAAGGGTGAGCAGGTTGTACCGCAGGGCCGTAAAATCACGAACTCCGTTTTCCGTGAAATTCAGAAAGCAAAGGTCGAGCGCGTCGAGGTGGCTTCCAATGATTTGGAAGGCGCTTATGTTGCGGCTGATGTCATCGACATGGAAACCGGCGAGGTGCTGATCGAAGCCAACCACGAGTTGACTTCCACCGCCTTTGCCAAACTCGCCGATGCCGGGATTCAAGGCATTGAAGTGTTCTTCCCGGACCGGGATGATGCTGGTAATGTTATTTCCGCTACCCTGCGCAAGGACAGCGTGAAATCGCAAAACGATGCGCTGCTCGAAATCTACCGCAAGCTGCGGCCCGGCGATCCTCCGACCCTGGATACTGCGACCCAGCTCTTCCAGGGCATGTTCTTCGACTCGCGCAAGTACGATTTCTCGCGTGTAGGCCGCATGAAGTTCAACATCAAGTTGTACGATAAGGCTGACGCCACGCCGCTTGATAAGCGTACGCTCGACCAGAAGGACTTTACCGAAACGATTCTGTACCTGCTCCGGCTCCGCAAGGGACTGGGCACGGTGGATGATATTGACCACCTGGGCAACCGCCGCGTACGTGCTGTTGGTGAACTGCTTGAAAACCAGTTCCGTATCGGCTTAGTGCGTATGGAGCGCGCCATCAAGGAAAAGATGTCGGTGTACCAGGAAATGTCTACGGCGATGCCGCATGACCTGGTGAACGCAAAGCCGGTTATGGCCGCAATCCGCGAGTTCTTCGGGTCGAGCCAGTTGTCGCAGTTCATGGACCAGACCAACCCGCTCTCGGAGATCACGCACAAGCGTCGTCTCTCGGCGCTTGGACCGGGCGGTTTATCTCGTGAGCGCGCGGGCTTCGAAGTGCGCGACGTACACCCGACGCATTACGGCCGTATCTGTCCGATTGAAACGCCGGAAGGTCCGAACATCGGTCTTATTTCGTCGCTCTCCTGCTTTGCGCGGATCAACGAGTACGGATTCATTGAAAGCCCATACCGGCGTGTTCGCGACGGCATCCTGGTCGACGAAGTAAAAATTCTCAATCCGGGCGAAACCGATCTTAAAGTAGGCGAGGTCATCTCGCGGGAAGAGATCGAAGCCGCGAACGCGAAGCTAGCCGACGGCAAGCAGAAAGCCGAGTTCGAGGCGCACTCTGATTATTTGTCAGCCTGGGAAGAAGACAAGTACATCATTGCGCAGGCGAACGTTGCTATCGATGAAACGGGCCGGATCATGAACGATCTGGTCAACGCTCGTCAGGCGGGCAACTTCGTTCTGAAGCACCGGGATGAAGTGGAGTACATGGACGTGAGTCCGAAGCAGTTGGTCTCGGTTGCCGCCAGCCTAATTCCGTTCCTTGAAAACGACGACGCAAACCGCGCGTTAATGGGTTCGAACATGCAGCGCCAGGCAGTACCGCTGCTGCGCGCCGAAGCTCCGTTTGTCGGTACCGGCATGGAGCATGTCACGGCCCGCGACTCAGGCGCGGTTGTAATCTGCAAACGCGCCGGCGTGGTCGACTCCGTCGATAGTGAGCGCATCATCGTCCGCGTCGAAGGCGGCGCGCACGAAGGTCAGATGTCGCGTGAAGTCGGCGCTGATATCTACCAGATGACCAAGTTCAAGCGTTCTAACCAGAACACTTGTATCAGCCAAAAGCCAATTGTCCACCAAGGGCAGAAGGTGAAGAAAGGCGACGTGCTGGCCGACGGTCCTTGCACGGAAGCAGGTGAGCTGGCGCTCGGACGCAACGTGCTGGTAGCATTCATGCCCTGGCGCGGTTACAACTTTGAAGATGCGATTGTGGTCAGCGAGAAGCTGGTCAAGGACGACTATTACACCTCCATTCACATCGAAGAGTTCGAGGTGGAAGCGCGCGACACCAAACTGGGACCCGAAGAAATCACGCGGGACATCCCCAACATTGCGGAATCCTTCCTACGCAACCTGGACGAGAGCGGCATCATCCGCATCGGCGC
>JAFAZU010000211.1 GCA_019239585.1 Acidobacteriaceae bacterium | reverse complement strand
CTTTGCGGCTCGCCTCATCGTGCAAGTGACCGAGTTGATCGCAAAGGTCTTGAATCCCTTGTTCCATCAATAATCAGCAAATCCCTTTTTTTCGAGTGCTCGGCGCAGTTTTTCTAAACAGCGCATCCGGGTGGCCCCGATTGATCCTTTGGCCATTTGAAGAGCTTGTGCTGCCTCATCATAACGAAGAGGCGGATTTGCGAAGAATAAAAGGTCAATCAACTGCCTGCACTCCGGCGATTGCTCGTCTACCACTTCCCGCAAGATTTGTTCGCGCTCCAGTTCCTGCCAAAGTTTTTCCGGCAACTTCTCTGTTTCATCACTTAAGTTTTCATCGATTGGACTGTCTATGTACTTCGGCTGGTCCCGCCGGTAGCGCTTGCATTTGTGGGCTGTCGCTCTGATGAGCCAAGCTGCCAATGCGCGTGGCTCTCGCACTTGCGAGAGTTCATTCAGCAGGGTCAGGCATGTTGACTGAAAAATTTCATTGGCATCCTCGGGAGAAAATCCGTATTTAATCGGAATGGAAAAGATCAGGTTTTTGTACTTATCGATCAAAGCCGACCAAGCCTGGTCATTACCATTAAGACACTCGCGTACCAGAGTCTCGTCGTCCCGGGAACCCCGGAATGCATCAGAAGCTTGGGCAGCTGCGCTCATGAACCTCTCTCTGCACCCGGCTCTTTGTGAATAAAGAGCTGTTCCACATTCCAAAGAGTGTAGTCGCCGAGAATAACGGGATGAAAGTTTCCGACCCGATTTTTTGCGCCAACCAAAATATCGGGGCTGATTAAGAACACGGCAGGCATATTTTGCCAAAGCAGATCCTGTACCCGATCAAAGATGCGTTTCCTTTCTCCAAGATTCAGCGTGATCGATTGTTTTTGCATGAGTAAGTCAATCTCGTCCTGCCAGGAAGGAGTGTTGTTGGATTTCAGATGCCAGACATGAGTCCCCCCTTTGGAACTTAAAACATTGATTTCGGTGTTAGGATCTGGATCAGGGTCGACCAGCGTCATAATCGCTGTTTCGTATTCGTAGCTTGTAAATACGTGGTGCAGAAAAGTGTGGGACTCCAGCGAGACAAGCGATACACCCATACCAAGTTCTTTCAGATCCTGCTGAATCAGGGTAGCGATTTGCACCCGCTGAACATTTTCCGTGTTGACCAGGATTGAGAATTGCACGCGCTGACCCTGTGCATCATGGAGGGAGCCGCCGCTTCCCCACGAAAAATGAGCCTGCCGAAGCAACTCGCGGGCCCGTGGAAGAGAGCGAACCGGGGGTGGAATACTCCGATTCATCCAGAGCTTGTTTCCGGGCGTAACCTGAACAGAGAGCGGGTATGCCCGGCCCCGGTACACAAGCCGAATGATGCTCTCGCGGTCGATGGCAGATGAAACTGCCTGCCGGAAAGCAACCGTCCGAAACCAACTTTGCTTCTCCTTCAAAGACGGAAGGATGTCAGATGAAAGATCATTGAGATTGAAAAAAAGAAAACTGTACTCAAGCCCCGGGCCGAGATCATATAATCGGAACTTTCGCCGCTGTTGATCCCTTTCGAGAACGGCGAAGTTCGCCACGCTCAAACGGCTAATCACATCCGTTTCCCCTGATTCAAACCGCAGCGCTTCAGCGTCATTGTTCGTCACAAACACCGCAGCAATGCCATCAAGGTAAGGAAGGCGCTGTCGCTTCGCATCTGATTTCCAATAATACGGGTTGCGCTCAAATATGATCCGCTGTCCTGGGGTGTACTCTTTTAACCGGAAAGGTCCCAAGCCGGCAATCTGAGTGGGGGGCGTATTCAATCCCCAGATGTTCATCAACTGGCCGGCTTCGTAAAGACGTTGCAGCAGATGGCGGGGTAGGATGGCGATGCTGTCAAAAAGCCGTTCCGCGGCGGCATACGGCTGTGCCAACGTGAAAGAGACTGAATAGGCGTCAATTTTCTTAACTGCAATCGGCTTACCGGAGATCATCAGTAGGTCTCGCTGGGGCGCATGAGTTCTCTCATCCAGGTAACTTTGAAATGTAAAGACCACGTCGTCGGCGTCGAACGGATAGCCATCGGAAAATCGCAGACCGTGCCGCAGGCGCAAAATGTACTTTCGGCCGTCCGGGGATACTGTCCAGGATTTAGCAAGGGCCGCTTCCGGCTGTTGACTGTCGCGATTGACGTGAATCAAATCCGCCGTCATCAGGCCAATTACATCTCGTGAGATGTTGTCGATGGCAGTGAGTGGATTCAGTGTTTTCGGCTCCGAGCGCTTGGAAATGATCAGCCTGCCTCCGCATTGGCCGATTTCGCCCTTCACGGACAGAAATTCCTCAGTGCTGCTTATCGATGTACAAACAGACGATGAGGGCTGTGCAGTTAATGGAAGCTCTGAAGTGCCGGCAATCAGTGAAAACGGACCCAACAAAATGGGAAGGCATACCGCGATTTCGGCTCTTGAACGCATAATATCCCCGGCAGAATGGAAATCGAGTCCTTTCCAAGCATAATAGAAGCAATTATGAACTGGATACGTCAGAATGTGAAGCTATTTACCTTAAAGAACGAGAAAAGCCTATAATACGCCAGCAGCACGGCAACGAGGACAATCGCGGGAGAAAATAACCACCAGTATGAGCCCCAAATCAAGTAATGTTGTAAGTCGTTCAGCATATTGCCCCAACTGGGAATAGGTTCGCTTACGCCTAAACCGAAAAAAGACAGAGTCACTTCCGCCAGAATGTATTGAGGAATATACAGCGCCATCTGATTGAGAGCCGCTCCGGAAGCAAACGGCAGGATATGCGTGCGCAACAGATAAAGGTCCGGAGCGCCGAAACTCCTGGCAGCCAGCACATATTCACGTTCTTTGGCAGTCAACACAATGCCGCGCACCAAGCGGGCCGGGCGAGCCCATCCAATTACGCCTAACACTCCGATGAGCAGAAAAAATGTTGCTTGCGGATCGACGTGGAGCGGAAGAAGGGCGCGAACGGCCAGAAGCAGATAAAGCCAAGGCATTGCCAGAAAGATCTCCGCTATGCGCATGGTGACCTCGTCAACCCAATGCCCGTAATAGCCCGCTAAGCCTCCGAGGACAAGTCCGAGAAGGGCCGAAGCCGTTGCGGCCAGCAGTCCGGTAAATAAGGAAATCATGCCTCCATAAAGCAAACGCGAGAATAGGTCACGGCCATACGCATCCGTTCCCAAAAGAAAAATGCGCGTTTCTTCTCCTGTCCCGAATAAATGCTGCCGCGAGTTGAAGATCCCAAGCACTTTATATTCCGCGCCGGGAACAAAAAAATGGAGCGGATACCCAATCTGTTGATTTTCCTCATACTCGGCGAAACTGCCCGGTCGCAGCACCCAGCGATAAACAAAAGGGCGCAGGTGAAACCTGCCCTGCGCATCCACAAAGTGGATGCGAGTCGGAGGGGCAAAAGCGAGGTTGCGATTTTGCACTTCGAAACTGCCCGGAGCGAAGAACCCGGCAAGAAGAACCGATAAGTGACAAATGGCCAGCACAGACATGGCAAGCCAAGGAACTTTCCCCAAAGTCATTCTTACTCAGTCCTGATACGGGGATCACTGGCGTAAAGGAGCACGTCCGCGATGAGATTGCCTACGATCAGAAATGCTGTCGACAGGACCGCTGTATCGACCACTAGATAAAAGTCGCGCTGCTGAATTGCTTCCAGCATTAATTGACCGAGACCCGGCCAACTGAAGACCGCCTCAATCAATAGAGAGGAGCTTATCATCATCCCCAGAGAAAGGCCAAATAGAGAGATGAGCGGATTCGCTGCCAGGGGAAGAACATGCCGCAACAATAAGCGTCGAAACGGGATGCCATGTCCACGAGCGGCTTCAATGTATGGTGACTCAAAAGCTTCGGACACGGCAGTGCGAATGTGCGTCAGCAGTAATGGCAATAGCCCAGCAGCCAGGCAAATGCTTGGAAGAAAAACATGTCTGGTAATGTCTTTCGTTTGATCCCATAGACCTGATGGAACGTATTCACTTGATGTTAAGCCGCCTGCAGGAAAATACCCGGTACGAACCGCAAACAGCAGCAGCAACAGAGCAAGCACTAATTCGGGGGTGGCGAGCAAAACAGCTACTGTTCCCCTTGTTAACCAGTCAATCGAACTTCCGGGCCGGGCACCAGCCCATCCGCCGAGCGGTAAAGCCAGGGACCAAGCTAACAGAGTGGCAACTCCGGTGAGCAATAATGTTTTACCGCTTCTTGACCACAGGATCGGACCAGCCGGGCTGTTATAGGCGAACGAAAATCCCCATTGGCCGTTGATAACGGAACGGACCCACTGCAGGTACCTCACTGGCAACGGACGGTCGAGCCCATACTGCGAACGCAGGGACGCTAAGGTACCTTGCGAGATCCGCGGGTTTACCTTCATTTGGTCGAAGAAGTCTCCCGGCGCGAGATTCACAAGTGAGAATGAAACAAGGGAAGCGCCCACCAGTATTAGGAGGGTGTGCATCGCCCGGCGGAGCAGGAAGCGCATACTACTCGTTATAATCAGTTGGCGCGCACAAGGATTTTGCGACCTGGGGTATGGATCTGATCAGGTCGAGTGTTTCTTGTTTTGAGCTTGAAAACAGCTCGGCTACACTTCTGCATTCCGCGATTCTGCCATCCTGCATAACGGCTATTGTATTGGCTAGATGCGCCGCCATACGGAGGTCGTGAGATATGAACAGATACGATAACGAAAAAGAGGCCTGTAGTGTTCTGAGGAGATCCGCTATCTGCGCCTGAGTCGAGGGATCGAGTCCCGTTAAAGCTTCGTCCAGAATCAGGAGGTCCGGTTTCAAGATCAAGGCGCGAGCAATGGCCAGCCGTTGTTTCTGGCCTCCGCTGAATTGGAGCGGCTTTCGATTCGCCCATTGGGACGAAAGCCCTACTTGCTCCATGGCGGCCAGAGCGCGTTGGCGCCGTTCTTTTTTTGAAGTTCCTCCCCGTACTCGTAAGGGCTCTTCCACAACTTCGGCGGCTGTTAAGAGAGGATTCATTGCGGTCGCGGAGTGCTGGAAGATGAGTTGAATCCGGCGACGGACGGGGGTTAGTTCGCTCCGGGACAGCTTTAAAAGGTTTTTGCCCTCCCAAAGAATCTCTCCAGAATCTGAAGGCTCCAGCCGGGCCAAGCATCTGCCGAGCGTGGATTTCCCTGAACCAGATTTGCCTACCAGAGCAAGCGTGGTGCAAAAAGGAATTTTCAAGTGGATGTTATCCAATGCAACCACGTGAGATCTCGTTGACGCGCGCCAGCCTCCCCGAGTGTAAGTCTTGCAAAGATTGCGGACTTCCAGCAAAGGCGGTTGCTGATTAGTTAACGCACGGGAGGTTTCTTCCCGCAAAGGCGGAATTGCATCCAGCAACTTTTTTGTAAAAGAGTGACGCGGCCTCCAATAAATCTGTTCAAAAGCGCCTTCTTCTACAATGCGGCCGGCGTGCAGGACCGCGACCCGATCAGCAAGCCCGCTTAAAAGCGCGGGATTGTGGGTGATAAACACGAGCGCAAGCTGAAAGCGGTCCCTCCATTGTTTCAGAAGGTCTAAGATCTCAGCCTGGATGACGTTATCTAATGCCCTTGTTGGCTCGTCCGCAACCAAGAGCGCAGGTTTACAGGCTAGGGCCTGCGCGATGGCAGCCCGCTGGCGTTGTCCTCCACTCAACTGGTGCGGGTAAGCAGAGTAGATCCAGCTATCCCCCAAGCCCGCCGAAGCTAATGCCGTGCGAGCTTCTTCCCGGCAGAACCGGCGCTTACCTGCCGAATGCGCGCGAATAACTTCCGCTACCTGCTCGCCTATAGAAATAGCAGGATTCAGAGCCAACTCCGGCTCTTGGTTAATGAGCGATATCTGCGCCCCGCGAATCATCTGCAACTCACGCTCATTTGCATGCAGGATTTCCCCTCCACGGAATCGAACGGAACCTTTAACAACTCGGCAAGCGGGAGTGTAAAGGCCAAGGAGAGCACGAGCGAGAGTGGTTTTGCCAGCCCCTGATTCGCCTAGCAGCCCAATTGCTTCGCCCGGATTAAGGGAGAAGCTAACTCCTTCAATGGCTGCAGGAGAAGATGAACAAAACTGTAGAGTAAGATCTTCAACCTGCAGCAAGGGTTGTGGCATAACACGCGCCGTAACGCTATTGTATTGCGGCGGCCTGTATTGCTTGATAAACATCAAGACGTCCGTGACCGGCATCCGGACTGATTGGCTGCGCGTGCGCTACTGCCTGCGCGCTTCCACCCTGATTACAGAGCGAGTTGACGCTTAGTATGGCTGCCACAGTGCCGGATACAAATGGTGTGCTGAAAGAGGTGCCCCAAGCGGCCGCGTAGGTAGAGTACGGGTAAGTGGTCACGATGCCCTCTCCCGGCGCGGCTACCCAAACAAGCTTTGGACCATAGTTGGAGAACGATGACAACTGATCGTTATTTGTCGTTGAGGCCACGCCCATGACAACGCTCAGGCCTGCGGGATAAACTACTGTTTTTTGTCCGTCGTTGCCCGCAGCCGCCACGGAGATAATGTTCAAACTATTGGCGTAATTAAGCGCGATATCTACCTCCTGCGAATAAGAGGCAAGATGGAAGCTCATATTGAGAACGTTCGCGTGAAGTTCTATCGCGCGGTAAATTCCTCGTAAAATATCTGAGGTGTAGCCCGTCCCATCGGAACCAAAAACTTTCAACGGCAGAATTCTTACTGTTGGAGCTACGAGGTGGATTACTCCGGCTACCATAGTGCCGTGGCCAAAATCGCTATATTGAGGATTGCCATCGACAACCGCCGCCGTTGACTGGTCCACAACTGCAGCTGTAGATTGGTCAACACGCCCCGAACCATTTCCTCGTACCCACTGAGGTGGAACCCCAATCACAACTGGCGTACTAAATAGATTGACGTCTAAAGTTTCGTCAGCGCCGTCCAAGTTACGAGTAAAGTCAAAACCGGGAAGTAGAACATTGCGAAGCGCTGGATGTTGCGGATCGACACCGTTGTCAATGACTGCAACTATTCCTGTGCCTGTGGCACCAGGAAAGCTCGCCCGCATATCCATGAGACGGACGATTTGGGTAGCAGGCTGACTAACATAGCCGTGGGGAACGGTAGAACCGTAGTAAGAGGTGGGCGTGGTATCAGTGAGAGCTGGAGGCGCTTGGCTGCCTGCGTCTGCTGTATGGGCCAACAGGTCGGGTTCAGCGTTAACGACCCCTTGGGCGCCGCGCAATAGCTGAAACGCAACCGTGGGATCGAGAGTATCCGGCAAAGTCACGAGAAAAACTTCACCAAGCGCTCCATCGATCCCTTCCACCACATTGCACCCGACGACAACACAAACGGCCTGCACACCGGCGGAGCCGTTATTGACCCGAACGATCAATCTTTGAGCTGCCTGAACCGGAATTGTCCCCAAAAGCAGCAACAAAAAAAAGCTGAACCAGGTATGACGCCTCATAAAATCCCCTTTAATCCTCCTGAGCTTTGTTCCTAACTACTAGGACAACCAATAAGGGCGGATCAGAACGGGAAAAGTACAAATTTTTGATTGCTGATTGGATTTTAAATTAAAGATGTAACTTTTACAAAGATGTATCTTTTACATTGGTGGCAGGCCGAAAATCCTCACGTTAAAGAGCTATCATCCAGAATGAATGCCGCTAGACTATGGGAGTCACAGCAGAGTCTCGGCGCTACTACTGCTATAGCCGACATCAAGTTTTAGAAAATTGCAATCATCGTCGAAAAAGCCCAACAGTAATGCTTAATTCCCGCATTTATCATTTATAATACTTATAGTGATTTTGCACCGCGCCAAGTCTTTTTCAAAGACAAACGAGGCGCGGTTGGCAGAAAGCGATAGTTGTGGTATTGCCTTTTACCACTACTTACTTCCTCCTCCGCTGCCGAGGGGTTTACAAGCTTAACTTTTTCGAGTAGTGATCCGGTAGGAGTCTGTGTTCCACGTGTCCATCACGCAGAAACGCGAGTGCATCATTCGGCATGTCATTGATACTCAGTTACGACAATCACGCATCGCCCTGGGAACCAATCAGGGGTCAGGAAATCATCTTTGAAAGCCGCCTCAACTTACTTGCATGGGAGTATGGTTATCGGTACCGTCTTGACATATGCACAACCAGTGGTATGGAAAGGGTTGAATTCGTGCGCACGCTCAGAGAAGCAAGATTCGTTGGCATGCCAGCACGCAAGACCGGGGGATTAGTCAAATTCTTCAAGCTTTATAATGATGGAACATTGAAGCGCCATCAATGGTAGATGTGCGCACGACAAGATCCTTCCTTACGATTCTGTGAGGAAGAACTGATATCTGAGCAGCGCTTATCTCTTTCTGCTGTACGTATGACGTCCGTTATCCCGACAGCGATCTGGAACTCTCATATCAAGCTGCGCAAAGCCATTCTGAAATTGGAAGGTCTTTCCAGGAAAGCGGGAAAGCAGAATCGACAGTGCCTGCCCGTTCCGGGCGTTGCAGTCTGACACCGTATGGCAAACTAGCTGGACGAGGTCTAGCGAGTGACTTTGCGATTTGGCGGTATCGACGTCGAGCTTGGTTTATTTGAAACACGAATGGCGGTAATGCCTTCGTGAGCACGATTTTGCGCTGTTCCGGCCTAGTGAAGTCTTTCGGGGGCGTGAAAGCGTTACGGGGAATTGATTTCGATCTGCGCACGGGAGAGGTACACGCGCTGGCCGGAGAGAACGGCGCCGGCAAGAGCACGTTAATGCACCTGCTGGCTGGTGTGCATCATCCTGACGGCGGCACGATTGAAATTGACGGTCGTGCAGTCTCCATCGCGGACGAGCACGCGGCGCAGCAGTTAGGCATATCCATTGTTTATCAAGAACGAAGCCTTTTTAATCTGCTGACTGTTGCCGAAAACCTGTTTGTCAATCGGCCGCCGATTGGCCGTTGGGGAATGGTCGACGAAGGGAAGATGCGGCGGGACGCGCAGAAGCTGCTGGATGAGGTGAACGTGCATGTTGACCCCGACGCAGTCCTGGGGAGTTTGCCGCCAGCTCAACAGCAGATGATCGAGATTGCGAAGGCTTTATCTTTTCGGTCACGAATCTTTATTCTGGATGAGCCCACGGCAGCGATTACGGTTGCTGAAACGGAGACGCTGTTTCGTGTGATGAACGGGTTGAAGGCCAAAGGAGTCGGCATGATCTACATCAGTCACCGGCTCGAAGAAATCTTCCAGGTTGCAGACCGCGTGACAGTACTCAAAGATGGGGCTTCACAGGGTACTTGGAATGTGAAAGACATAACGCCCGAGCAACTGGTGAGCCGCATGGTGGGACGGGAAGCAATCTATCAGCATATGCGGCGCGTACCAGACAGGGGAGGTGTACCCCGATTGCAGGTATCGGGGCTGAGCGACGCCTTTCTCAAGAACGTAACTTTCGAAGCGTACAAGGGTGAAATCCTGGGGTTTGCTGGTTTGGCGGGTGCCGGGAGAACCGAAACCGCGATGGCGATCTTTGGAGCGCGCCCCCTTATCAGGGGTGAGATCCACGTGGATGGCAAGCTGGTGACGGTTCACAAGCCGCGAGACGCGATGGAGGCAGGGATTGCGTATGTGACTGAGGATCGGCGCGACTTCGGATTGTTTTTGCGCATGAACATTGGCGAGAACGTGGCAGCAGCGGATCTGGAGCGCTTCGGGCATTGGGGCTT
>JAFAZU010000738.1 GCA_019239585.1 Acidobacteriaceae bacterium | reverse complement strand
TCTGCGGAAGTTTATGGCCGGGCGGATCTCCCGCCGCCGATTTCTGGCGCAGAGCGCGGCAGCAGGCGCACTGGTGGCGGCCTGGCCGACCACAGTGGGAGCGGGAGTGAGCTGGTTGCGCACCCTGTTTTTTAACTTCGCCCACCTGCCGAACGACCAGGGACTGAAGCTGGTGATTGGCGGCCGCAGCTATTCCCTGACCCGAACGGTTGATAATCCCTCCGTTCTGGCGAGCGCGAAGGGCACAAACCGATTTCTGGCGGGCATTGCGGATTCCTCGATTACCCACCATCTAGAGATACAGGGCGTGGTTCTTCCTACGGACATCTGCTCGCTGACCTATATCCATCAGGACATTGATCCGGCTGCCGGAACCTGGCAGATGGCGAGCATGGTGCAGATGATCCCGGACTCGGCGTACACCGCCGCTTACGGGAGAATACGCGCGGTCATAGCGGACGGACCGCTGCCTCACTCCGCCAAGCGGCGCAAGTACGGCTTGCCGCCCGCCATCATTATGCAGGACGTGCTGGAGGAGCAGGTCCTGATCGACTCGACCGATCATGCCCGCACCCTGATTGCTCTGCATCCCGACCTGATGTCGGCAGAACCGGTCAGCGCCGCTTACATCAAAACTCAATATGTCGAGAGTGACACTGGCACCCAGATTCTTGCTACCCAGATTGAGTCTCTGGGACCGGCCCAACCGGAGTCGGTCAGCACGGGGGGCTGGGCCACGCTGCGCCCGCTGACCGACGACAACGGGCAGCCTTACAAGATGTCGGACGGCCGCAACCAGTACTACACGGACTTCAATTCCTCGGTGGACCAATTTCTTGTCCCGGAGGTAGTTAATGTTCATCCTTCCGTCAAGAACGATCCGACGCTCGGAGCGGATGTGACCGGCGTTGCGCCTCCGCCTCAAGGTCAGCCATCGAACAACTTCACCGGCAAGCTGTGGTATCGGCACGACGGTATTGCAGGCGTTGGCCGCAATCTCAATGCCGCGCTCGACAGCACCCCGAGCGGGCCGCAGTGGAACCAAGTCAATGGCCAGATGGGATTGGTCGTCTCGCAGCCCGGAATTAGCAACAATTCCGACGGCACGGTCACTCTCACGCTCGGTAACGTCAATAATTGGTTTCTTCGGTTTCTCGGAATGTACCTCCAATTCATTGACCCGAATGACGTCGCGATTCCACTGAATCAATTAGATCGAAGCAAGATTTTTCCAAGCAGTGATGCGCCGAATTCAGATCTGGACCTCGCTGATGCATACTTTGGCGGAGTTCTTCCGCCTCCGTTTGCTGTGGCCGGCATTCCGGTCGCTCCAGGCGCTTACTCGGTCACGGTCAATCTTCCAACGGGCGCTTCCAAGCTGAAGGTGTTCTATGGAGGGCTGGGCGCGAATGGCTCCGTCATCGGTCCGAACGGCGCGCAGACGGTAGGCCAGTATTTAACGGGGGCGATCAACTACGGAGTAGTAACCCTTTTCATGGCAATGGGTGTAAGCAATCTTGATGCGGTCGTTAAGCTGCTCGTCGGCGTGACTGGCCAGATT
Source organism: Acidobacteriaceae bacterium (assembly GCA_019239585.1). Classification (GTDB taxonomy): domain Bacteria; phylum Acidobacteriota; class Terriglobia; order Bryobacterales; family Bryobacteraceae; genus Bog-105. Next base: position 521 of record JAFAZU010000738.1, on the reverse strand, counting down.
GTGGTGCAGGAGCTAGTAGCCGCGATGCTCGCTCGCGATGACGGCAAAGGCCTCAGTATTCTAGCAATTGGGGTGGCCTTTATCAAGGCGATCCTGAATGGCATTGCTAGTAAGGCTTTAACTACACTCGTCCTTGCGATTATTGGGCAACTAGCCGAAGCACAACTGATAGACTCGATCCCGTTGGCTGGAACCGTTGCCAGAGTAGTGGCGGCGGTGGTCGGGGGCGTCCAGTTGGCTGAAACCAGCATTGAGGTCGGGATTTCGCCACCGGTCTATGAGTTTGATATCGTGCGCAGCCACGATGTGACCGTCACCATCTTCCCCGATCCGAACAACAACACCTTCCCGCAGCTTCCCAACGGCTACACGCTGTATTACAAAGTAAACTACCTGTTCGATACTGCCTCGCCGCATTACGTGGATCCGGTCCCGCTGAGTGAGCCCTACCCGCCGTCCATCCAAGTTACTTTGCCGAATCTTCCGCAGGGCGGTCAAATTAACATCAACGTTGGATTCTA
>JAFAZU010000732.1 GCA_019239585.1 Acidobacteriaceae bacterium | reverse complement strand
CGCTCGTCACTCATCAAACCGGTCCGGAAGGCCGGGTAGTACAGCGTTTGTTAATTGAAGAAACTTTGCCTATTGAGCGCGAGCTGTATCTCGGCATTGTGCTGGATCGTGGGACTGGCCGGAACGTTTTTATGGCTGCGCGGTCCGGCGGCATGGATATTGAGGAAGTAGCAGCGAATACGCCGGAGCTTATTTTGAAGGAAGAGTTGCTGCCCGGCCAAACTTTAGCGCCTTTCCAGGCCAGGAAACTAGCTTATGGAATGGGAATACCCGCTCCGAGCGTGAATACAGCGGTAGCGGCTATGACGACATTATCAAAAGCATACGACGCTATCGATGGGTCTTTAGCGGAGATCAACCCCTTTATCCTGACCAGCGACGGCAAGGTTTACGCGCTGGACGCCAAGATCAACATTGATGACAATGCGATTTACCGGCACAAGGATCTGCACGAGCTGCGGGATTTGAATGAGGAAGATCCGCTGGAAGTAGAAGCTTCGCGCTTTGGCCTGAATTACATTAAGCTCGACGGCAATATCGCTTGCATGGTGAACGGTGCGGGTTTGGCGATGGCGACAATGGACATCATCAAGTATGCGGGCGGGCAGCCGGCGAACTTCCTCGATGTGGGCGGAGGCGCCAATGCGGAACAGATCAAGAACGCATTCCGCATTCTGCTCTCCGATGCGAGCGTGAAGGCGGTTCTGATTAATATCTTCGGCGGCATTTTGCGATGCGACACGCTGGCAAACGGAGTGGTTTCCGCCGCAAGCGAGCTAGGAATTAAAATTCCGGTAGTAGTTCGGATGGAAGGAACCAACGTCGAGCTGGGACAAAAGATTTTAACGGAGTCGGGCTTCAACTTTACTGTGGCTGACGGCATGAAAGACGCTGCCGAGAAGGTAGTGAGGCTGGCACAATGAGCGTACTTGTTAACGAGAACACAAGGGTTTTATTTCAGGGCTTTACGGGCCGCGAAGGAACATTCCACGCCGAACAGGCAATTAAGTACGGCACTCAGGTAGTCGGCGGAATTACTCCTGGAAAGGGCGGGCATAAGCATCTTGACCGTCCCGTTTTCAACTCGGTCGAAGAGTGCGTGAAGGAAACAGGAGCCAATGCTTCCGTCATCTTCGTTCCTCCACCCTATGCCGCCGACGCCATTATGGAAGCCGCTGATGCGGGCCTTCCGCTCGTAGTTTGCATTACTGAGGGCATTCCGGTCAACGACATGGTTCGCGTTTGGGCCTATCTCAAAACGAAGCCGGGAACGCGCCTCATTGGTCCGAACTGCCCGGGTGTGATTACGCCCGGCAAGTGCAAGATCGGCATCATGCCCGGCCATATTCACATGCCGGGTCACGTCGGCATTGTTTCGCGCTCCGGCACCCTCACCTATGAGGCCGTCGGACAGCTCACAAAAATTGGGATCGGCCAGTCAACTTGCATCGGTATCGGCGGCGATCCGATTATCGGGACCAGTTTCACGGATGCTATTAGATTGTTTAACGAAGACCCGGATACGCACGCCATCATCATGATTGGTGAGATTGGCGGCAGTGCGGAAGAAACGGCTGCCGAGTATGTAAAAGCTCATGTAAAAAAACCGGTGGTCGGATTTATTGCAGGCCAGACCGCGCCTCCGGGCCGACGCATGGGGCATGCGGGTGCGATCATTTCGGGCGGTTCAGGAAAAGCAGAAAACAAGCTGACGGCTATGGAAGCGGCTGGAATCCTTGTTTGCCCATCGCCTGCCCTGATGGGCGAAAAGATGCAGCAGGCACTAAACGGAAATAAAAGATAAATGGCATTTGAACGAACTTTTGCAATGATTAAGCCCGATGCGGTGGCGAACCGGCATGTGGGCGAGATTATCGCTTTTATTGAAGAGAACGGATTTCAGATTGTTGGAATGAAGATTCAGCGCATTGCAAGGCATGAGGCAGACGCGTTTTATGCCGTGCATCGCGAACGGCCCTTCTTCAAGGGACTGGTAGAGTTCATGACGGAAGGTCCGGTGGTTGTCATGGTTTTGCAGCG
>JAFAZU010000729.1 GCA_019239585.1 Acidobacteriaceae bacterium | reverse complement strand
GCTCGTCCGAAAGCTGCACGGCAGGGATGTGCAAATCACTCACGGCTTGGCAGACACCCTGGAGCAGTTAGAAAAAGAACCTCCTGATTTTCGGGACGAAGTTTCTGCATTCCTGGACAGTCTGACCAGCCACTACGTTCTTGACGATGGAAAACTAGTAGTAGCCCACGCCGGGATGAAAGAAGAAATGCAAGGTCGCGGTTCCGGAAAGGTCCGGGATTTTGCCCTGTATGGAGAAACCACGGGTGAACTCGACGACCTCGGCCTGCCGATCCGTGCGAACTGGGCCGCTGAGTACCGGGGAAAGGCAATGGTCGTCTACGGTCACACACCCGTTCCCGAGCCGGAATGGCTGAATCGAACGATTAATATCGACACCGGCTGTGTTTTTGGCGGCAAGCTCACGGCGCTCCGCTACCCCGAAAAAGAACTGGTTTCTGTACCGGCGCATAGGACCTACTACGAACCAGCGCGTCCCTTTCTTCAGCAGGAAACTACCGCGCCGCTACAGGGGGGCCTCACAGCGCAGCAACGCCATGACGATTTGCTCGACATTGCGGACGTCCTAGGCAAGCGCATTATTGATACCCGCCTGCACCGGAACATTATCATTCGTGAAGAAAACTCGACTGCCGCCCTGGAAGTGATGAGCCGCTTTGCCGTAAACCCGAAGTGGCTGATCTACCTACCGCCGACTATGTCGCCCTCGGAAACCAGCCGCAAGCCGGGTTACCTGGAGTACCCCAGCGAAGCTTTCGCTTACTATCGCCACGAAGGCGTAAACACCGTGGTCTGTCAGGCAAAACACATGGGCTCACGCGCTGTCCTTGCCATATGCCGGGACGAAGAGGCCGTAAAGAGAAAGTTCGGCGTGGTCAATGAAGGTATCGGCATCTGTTACACGCGCACGGGCCGCCGCTTCTTCTCAGATCCGAATTTAGAACATGCGCTGCTTGCCAAACTCCACGCCGCGATTACCGCCTCCGGTCTCTGGGACCAACTAGAAACTGATTGGTTATGCCTCGATTGCGAACTCATGCCCTGGTCCGTGAAGGCGCAGGAGTTATTACGAGAACAGTACGCGCCGACCGGCGCTGCAGCAAGAGCTTCGCTGCCCTATGCCCTTGCCGCGCTGGAATCCGCAGCTCACTCCAGCCCTGAGATCAAAGAGCTTTTCATTCAATATGACGAACGCAAAGAGTTAGTAGCGCGCTATTTATCCGCGTATCGCCGTTACTGCTGGACTGTCGATTCGATAATTGATTTGAGTCTGGCACCTTTTCACCTCCTCGCTTCCGAGGGCCGCGTGCATACTGATAAGGACCATCTGTGGCATATGAAAACGCTGGAGCGCCTTTGCGAAGAGGACAAGGAGCTTCTGCTCCCCACGCTTTTTAAAAGGGTGGATCTTACAGATCCGGCAAGCGAAGCGGAGGCTATACGCTGGTGGGAAGAGATCACCGAAGCGGGCGGGGAAGGCGCCGTCGTAAAGCCGCTCAACTTCATTCAGAATGGGAAACGGGATGTAGTGCAGCCTGCCGTGAAGTGCCGTGGCCGCGAGTACCTGAGGATTATCTATGGGCCGGAGTACACGCGGGAGGAAAATCTAGAAAGATTACGAGACCGCAGCTTAGGAGGAAAGCGTTCCCTTGCTCTCCGCGAATTTGCTTTAGGTATCGAATCCCTGGAGCGTTTTGTGCGCGCTGAACCGCTCCGGCGCGTCCACGAGTGCGTTTTCGGGGTGCTGGCGCTGGAAAGCGAGCCGGTCGATCCCCGCCTATAAGAACAAAAAGACTCAAAATGCAGCTTTTTGCGTCTCCTAAGAGTGAACGGAAATATCGACCTAACTGAAAGCCGACGTCTCCGAGTAGAGGCGTCCTCTTACCATTCGGCCGAGGCTGCCTGCAGCCAAACCCGCCGGATCTATGATCTGGTAGCTCCACTATACTCGCTTTCGTCGCAACTCTTCCACTCCCGGGCGCACCGCGCAGCGCTGGCAATTTCCGGCATTGAGAATGGCATGCGCGTCCTGGAAGTCGGGATGGGATCAGGAGAAATGTTTCATCAGCTGATTAGAATTAATCAAGATGGTGAAACGATTGGCACTGATCTTTCGCCCAAAATGGCGGAACTCTCTCAAAAGAGCGCTCGTGAACATTTTCCAAAAGTTGCCGCGCATTGCCAGAGCGCTGATGTCCGCTACCTCCCCTTCCCAGACGGATCTTTCGACGCCATTATGTGTTGTTACTTGTTCGAACTCCTACCGAAGGAGGATGTAGCGAAAACAGTAGGTGAGCTTCGCCGCGTGCTGAAGC
>JAFAZU010000594.1 GCA_019239585.1 Acidobacteriaceae bacterium | reverse complement strand
AGTAGGCTATAGCCACGGACTCGCTCCATAACAGTTATGGCAGAAATATTGACCTGGTGACGAGATAGATACTCACGCATCCAGTTCACCACCTCAGGCTGCTCAGTCCGCGCTAACCAACTCTCAGCACTCGTGTCGAATAAGATTAGGCCAAAAGCGGGATGAATCATCCATTACTGCCCAGTTCCTGCTTCGAGGATCACCCCGCCCAAGATCAATACTTCATCGTCCGAGAAACCGGAAAAAGCACTCTTGTAAGCTTTAAGCACCTTTTCACTACACTCCGCCGCCGTATGCAGCCGTAATCCCTCGGAAAGAGCCTCTGCAGCTACTGTGCTGAGGTTTACTCCTCTAGTATGTAGTATGTGCAATTTGCTCCGCTTGCATCAGTGAGTCGGCAGGCAAACTTAATGTTGTCCGCCGTTTCTGAGGCCAGCCCGACCGACGCGCCCTTTTAGTTATGGATACACCTTAGCATCATAATCAACATCAACTTGCATCAAGAGTTGTTGACAGTACAAGACCTTTATTTATTGTCGGATAAGAGATGCTATGGAATGATGTTCAATAGTATGCCGTTTGATCCGAATATCCCGAAGTTGGACAAGCGCGCCCTGATTGTTTGCATCGTTCTTGTCACGCTTTTGATTGTGGGAATTTGGCTGGTGCATAGCTACGTGATCACTGATTACAGCCATCCCTCACAACCGTTTGCGCCACCAACACCCAAATAGCTTCATTGCCTTCAAATTACCCCGAAGAGGAAGCAAAGCCCCCCTTTTCGGGGTAATCAACAGACAAGCTGAAAAGCAAGCTAGCGGGCAATACATTTGCGGAGGACGGCAACTGCGCCGAGAGCAACGCCAGCCAAGCTGATGCCAAAAGTCGAGGGTTCTGGAACAGCTGCAGCGCTTGGAACAAATTCCATGCCATGGAGGCTTCTACCAGTGATGATCGGCGTGACTACCCCGGTCGTCTGATCGACGCTGCCGAATGCAGTGGCGGTACTCACAAACAGAGAGTTGGGGGTCAGCCCTGACGCGGCAATCGCATAGATTGTGTTGGTGGCCGTATCAGCGATGTAGAAAGTGCCCGAATCAGCCGTAGCGAAAAGAGCGTCGTCAGGAGAGCCGATGGTAGCTCCGGGAGCAGCTGACAACTTGAGGGAGGTCGCGGTTTGAGTCGCCATACCGGGGTTCGTGACAAAGGTAAGGGCTCCATCCCCTTCTCCCGTTAGAATTAGGCCGCCGGTAGGAGTTGATTTTAAGGAGTCAGGGTCGGTTGCCAGCAGGCCCGTGCCGGTTAACACGGTCGTGAACGTGACGGGGGTGGTGGGTGTGGCGTTGTTCAGCTTTACAATTACGGGGTCCGTGGCCGCGTTCGGATTTGTGACAGACAGATACACATTGCTACCAATAAAAGCGACATCGTCAAAGCCTCTTGACCCGGATATGGAGGGATAGGGGTCTCCATAGTTATAGGTAGTTACTGTGCCGGTAGCGGGATTGATCAGGCTTAAGCGGGAGTTAGCGTCTTGATTTTGCAAAGCCCATACTTGGCCTGTATTGGGATTGTATTTTAAGCCGTCAACGGAACCTGGAATGCTGTAGGTGTTCTGTACGGCTCCTGCTAGGCTGTATTGAACAATCGTACTCGTTCCGGTGTAGTTCGTTGATGAGGCTCCGTTGCTGTACTCGGCCCATAGGGAGCCGTTGCCAATGGTAATGGAATCCGGTTGCGTAGCGTTAACCGCGCTGCCGGTCGCAAATACGGTTGAGGTGAAGGATGCGGCCGTGGCGATGTTATAACCACAACCAAAAACTGCAATAAGCGACAAATTTCGAGCTAGTTGAGAGCCTAGCTTTGTGATTGCCATGATTTGCTCCTGAAGGGGTTGCCTTCCATTGAGACAAATAACTCTTTGCTATTACAAGAGAATGACGCAACTGCTGAGAAGCAGTGTTTTTTGTGTCGGAACTCGCTATCATAGTGATATTGCAGAAGTAATTGTGTGCCTGTGTATCCAACTCCTGCATTTCGCTTGAATCTATGAGTGTTCCTGCTTCTCAGATGTGGACCACCGCGTCCTATGTAATCCGGCAGAGGCTTGCGGGCCGGAAAAGCTATCCGTTTGTTCTCATGCTGGAGCCGCTATTCCGCTGCAATCTTGCCTGCGCGGGCTGCGGCAAAATTCAGTATCCTCCGCATGTGCTGAAACGGCAACTCACACCGGAAGAATGTTTCCGCGCTGTGGAGGAGTGCGGCGCGCCTACGGTCGCGATTCCAGGCGGCGAGCCTTTAATGCACCCACAAATAAAGGAAATCGTAGAGGGCTTGGTCGCCCGCAAGAAGTACATTTATCTCTGTACGAATGCGCTGCTGCTTGAAGAGAAACTGCACCTGTTTACTCCTAGCAAGTACCTGAGCTTCTCGGTGCATGTGGATGGAGAGCGCGAACACCACGATTTTTCTGTGTGCCGGGAAGGCGGCTATGATGTCGCAGTGCGCGGCATTAAAGCGGCCTTGGCTCACGGTTTTCGTGTCACAACAAATACAACGCTGTTCGATGGCGCTGATCCAAAAAGCGTTCGCCGTTTCTTTGACGAGATGATGGAACTTGGCGTCGAAAGCATGATGCTGTCACCCGGTTACTCCTATGACAAGGCTCCCGACCAGCAGCACTTTCTGGGACGCGCCCGTACGCGCCGGCTCTTTCGAGCCATTCTCTCCAATCGTAAAAGATCGTGGAAGTTTAATATGTCGCCGCTGTTCGGTGAGTTCTTAATGGGCCGTCGTGATTTTGCCTGCACTCCTTGGGGCATGCCGACTTACAATGTTTTTGGATGGCAAAAGCCTTGTTACTTACTGCAAGACGGCTACGCCGACACGTTTGAAGAACTTATGCGCGAGACGGCTTGGTCGAATTACGGCACGGAGTCGGGCAACCCGAAGTGCGCTAATTGCATGGTTCATAGCGGGTACGAGTCCTCTGCCGTGGATTACGGCTTTACCACGGTTCGCGGCTTCTTCGGTATGGCAAAGGCATTTCTGTTCTCCCGTTATAAAGACGACTACGCGCAGGCGCTGCTCAATGAGCCAGTGAAGCCGGTGCATTCCTATAATCCGCTGGTTCAGATTCAGGTGGGGGGAGAAACGGAAGCTTGAGCCCGCAACTTAACCCGAACGAACTGGAAATTGTTCCCGGCTTTCAACATCAACAGTTGCAGGGGTGGGTTCCCTCTCTCGAATCGGAGGAGATGATTCGAGAAGCTCTAGAGAAAGCCTTTGACTATCGGGGCGATATCCGCATCACGCGGAAAGACGGCAGCGTTGTAGACGGTTATCTTTATGATCGCCGTAACGGAAAGACGCTGGCAGATTCTCTGGTAAGACTTTTACCGGCGGACGGAAGCCCAAGAGTTAATATTCCGTACAGTGATGTGGCTGCTTTAAAATTTAGCGACCGTGATCCTGCAGCGGGCAAGAGTTGGGAAGCTTGGGTTCGCAAGTATTGGGAGAAGAAGGCAGTGGGGGAACGCGCGGCAATTGAATCCGAGCCGCTGGAGTAGTTAGTTCTGGACTATAAGCCTGCAAATATATCTTCCAGCTCCAGTTCGAACCCGGCAACTGGCCCTTCTCCAGTGATTCTGCTGACGCTTATGAGCTGCTCTGATTCCTGGTTAGGCCGGAAGATGTAAACCGTATTCTTGTCCGCATCAATGAGCCAGCCGAGCTGGGCACCATTTTTCATCCACTCCTCCATTTTTTTCCTAACGCGCGGAAGTCGATCTGTTGGAGAGGTGAGTTCAATCACGAAATCCGGACATAACGGCAGAAATTTTCGTTTCTGTTCCTTTGTCAAAACGTTCAGGCGCGAGGTAAGCACCCAGGAAGCATCGGGAGAAAGTGCTGCACCGTCGGGAAGAATAAACTCTGCATTGGAATCGAAAGCCTTGCCGCGACCATCGCGTTTCGCCCAGTGTTGCAGTTGAGCAGATAAATCCATGTTACGGTTCGCAGTCTCACCGCCCGTAGGCGCCATAATCAGAATTTCTCCTTCTGCCGTTCGCTCGATACGTAAACTTGGATTGGCCATGCAGAAATCAAACAACTCGTCATCACTCATACGCCGAACGGGACGCAAGTGAAGCGGTACTTGCGCTTCAATGTCATTCAAAACGATTTGCAAACTGCTCATCAAGAAGCCTCTATGTTGATTATCAGGCTTCGGAGGTCAGCCCGGCCTTGCTCAACAGGCGACGAAGCGCGGACTCACCAGCGGCGCCGTGTTGAGTTCCGGCGATGTTTCCTTCGCGGTCAATCAAAATGTATAGAGGATAAGTTTTGGCTTCGCAAATAGCGGCTAA
>JAFAZU010000590.1 GCA_019239585.1 Acidobacteriaceae bacterium | reverse complement strand
AACAGCCCGGCAAAGATAATGATCAGACCCGCTGTTCTGAATCGGCCTACAGCCAGAAAAGTAGCGGCAACGATGTTAATCACCAAGCCAAAGAACGTTAGAACGTTTGGGTTGATCTTGGACAATGCCAGACCCCGCACGATCAGTCGAATAATCTTGTTGGCTCCCAAACCAATCGCGCGAGTATAAGTCATTGCTTCGTCCTTCTACGATGATGCCGCATCGTGAATGGTAGTGAGGCTGATAATCTCCATCTCTCTCACGCCATCCGGTATTTGAATTCTAACTGTGTCACCGATGCGCTTGCCAAGCAAGCCCTTCCCAATAGGCGAGCTCGTTGAAATTTTACCGTTCGCAACATCCGCTTCTTCGCTCGTCACAAGGTTGTAAGTTAGCTCTTCGTCCTTTTTCAAATCCAGCACCACAACTTGTGAGCCAAGGCCGACCCGGTCGCGAGGGATTTTCGACACGTCAACCATCGCAAAATCCCGTAGTCTGGCCTGCAATTGTCCTAAGCGGGCATTCACGAACGCCTGCCTTTCCTTGGCGGCATGGTACTCTGCGTTCTCGCTTAAGTCGCCATGCGCGCGGGCTCTGAGGATCTCCTTGGGCAGCTCGGAACGTAACTCATGTTCGAGCGCTGCGATTTCGTCTTGAAGCTTCCTTTTCAGATCCTCCATGTATTACCAGACCATTATATCGACAGAGTTAACCCAAATTGTTACAATTGTGTAGAGGGGAATCAAACTGTCATGGCAAGCAAACCGGCATTCGCCCAGGGTGCCCAGGTCGAGCATGGAAAATTCGGGCTCGGCTCCGTGCTCTCGTGCAACGACGATTACATCGTCATCAAATTCGACGACCATGGCGAGAAAAAGTTTATTACCTCAATGGCTGTTCCCGCTCTTAAAAAGAGCGATCGTCAACCTCCCGTTGAGAAAAGGCGCGCCACTCGAAAGAAGGCTGCTGCTGTGGCGACCCCTGATGTAGTGACGGCGGCTCCGGCGCCTGAAGAGTAACGCGAGTTTTTCATGCGGGTTGGCGTAGTCGTTTTTCCTGGAAGCAACTGTGACCATGATGCATGGTACGCTGTTCAACACAATCTGCAGCATCAGGCGGAGTTTATTTGGCATGAGTCCGGTTCGCTGCCGTCAGTTGATGCGGTCATTCTCCCCGGCGGGTTTTCTTATGGGGATTATCTTCGTACGGGAGCGATTGCGAAGTTTTCTCCCGTGATGGCTGCCGTGAAGCGGTTTGCCGGTGAGGGCGGGCCTGTTCTCGGCATCTGCAATGGCTTTCAGGTGCTGACAGAAGCTGGTTTGCTTCCTGGAGCGCTCGTTCGAAATGCCAATCTAAAATTTGTTTGCCGGACGGTTTCGGTCGAGGTTGTCACAACCGATTCGCTTTTTACGCACGAGGCCGTGAAAGGACAACTTTTGCGCCTCCCGGTTGCTCACGGAGAAGGTTGTTACATTGCTGACGAGAAAACCCTGGACCAACTGGAAAGGAAAGATCGCGTCGTTCTGCGATACCGCGACAATCCTAATGGCTCAGTGCGAGACATTGCCGGAATCCTTAACGAGGGACGTAATGTGATGGGCATGATGCCGCATCCGGAGCGCGCTTCGGACTGTCTAATGGGCAGCACGGATGGGGCTGTCCTTCTGCAATCGCTATTAACTGCATTGACTCACGCATGAGCATCACGCCCGACGTTGTCGCCGCGCATCAGCTCACATCTTCTGAATACGACCGGATTGTCCACTTGCTCGGACGAGAGCCGAGCATTACGGAACTCGGTATTTTCAGTGTGATGTGGAGCGAACACTGCTCTTATAAAAGCACGCGCGTTCATCTCAAAAAACTTCCGACCGAAAGCAAGTACGTTTTGCAAGGACCGGGTGAAAACGCGGGTATCATCGACATCGGCGATGGCCTGGCGATTGCTTTCAAAATCGAATCGCACAATCATCCGAGTTTTATTGAGCCGTTTCAAGGCGCAGCAACCGGCGTGGGCGGTATCCTGCGCGACATTTTCACGATGGGCGCGCGCCCGATAGCAGTGATGGATTCCATCCGGTTCGGCAAACTCGATGACAGTGAAACAGGTGATCGGAACCGGCGCATTCTCGAAGGGGTTGTCTCCGGCATTGCGCATTATGGCAACTGTTTTGGCGTGCCGACCGTAGGCGGCGAATGCGTTTTTGAAGAAAGCTATGACGGCAATCCGCTGGTAAATGTATTTGCGCTTGGCGTTTTTCGCCACGACGAGATTTTTTACGGGAAAGCCAGCGGCGTAGGTAACCCCGTAATTTACGTTGGCGCGAAAACAGGCCGGGACGGAATCCATGGCGCTTCGATGGCGTCAGCGGAATTTACGGAAGAATCGAAGCAAAAGCGGCCCAACGTACAGGTGGGCGATCCATTCATGGAAAAGCTGCTGCTCGAAGCCTGTCTCGAAGCAATGAAAACAGGCGCAATTGTCGGGATTCAGGACATGGGCGCGGCGGGATTAACATCTTCAACCTGCGAAATGGGAAGCCGCGCGGGCACCGGTATTGAGATCGAGTTATCTACTGTTCCGCAGCGTGAAACCGGTATAACGCCGTATGAAATTATGCTGTCCGAATCGCAGGAACGCATGCTTTTGGTAGCGGAAAAGGGGCGGGAGGAGGAAGTTTTTTCCGTTTTTAAAAAATGGGGCCTCGATGCAGTAAAAATTGGGGTGGTAACTA
>JAFAZU010000316.1 GCA_019239585.1 Acidobacteriaceae bacterium | reverse complement strand
GATTGCATCAATCGGCGCTTTGTTCTGCAGAATGGCGGTGCCGGTTTCGAGCACACGAGTCTTTGCCGATTCCTCCGCACCGGGAGATCTCACATACGATCCGGTGTTTTTGCCGCCGCAGGCGGTTAATAAGATGAGGGAGATGAGCGCGAGGAGTTTTCGTTCGGTACGGTTCATTGCTGTTTCCCCCTGGACAAAGGTTTGAGATAAATAGTTCCATCTGATGAATTACTTGCGAAACACCACACTCTTTTACTTCTTGCTGCTGGGCGTTATGTTGGGATACCAGCAGCCGTCCAACAAACTTTCCGCTCTTTTTACGGAAGAGTGGGATTATGAGCTGAAAACAAATCCCGAGATGGCGACCGTTATCGGCGACAGTCGATTTAATGCGGAGCTTTCTGACTACTCGCCTGCGTTCCATGCGCGAGATCTAGACCAAAAGCGAGCGTTCTTGCAGAGGTTTGAGGCAATCCGTTCGGAAGCTCTGACGCCCACTGAGTCTTTGAATCTTCAGCTGATGATCCGGCGATTACGGACGCAAATCGACGAGATTCAAATAAAGAAATGGGAGATGCCAATTGATCAGTTTGGGGGTATTCATCTCGAACTGGCACAATTGCCTCACAATACCCGTTTCAATACGGTCAAAGACTACGAGGATTACGTCAGCCGTTTGCGTCAGTTTCCGCGTGCTTTCCGGCAAATTGAAGAAACTCTGCGGTTAGGCATTAAGGACCGTCTCATGCCGCCGCGCTATCTTTTGGAGAAAACTGTTACGCAAGCGCAAGGAATCGCCCAGGCTCAAGGGGACACAAGTTCTTTTGCGGCTCCAGTGCGGGAATTTCCTTCAAATGTCTCTCCTGCTGAGGTGAAGCGGCTGAGGGCGGAGGTGCTGCAAGCCATTGAGCAGGATGTCAGGCCAGCCTATCGGGAGTTGGCTCAGTTCTTGCAAAACACGTATGCTCCTCATGGGCGCTCGGAGCCGGGAGTCTGGTCCATCCCGCAGGGAGACGCTTATTATCGGCAGCAGATCCGCGTGATGACGACCACCGATTGGACACCGGAGCAGTTCCATCAGATTGGCTTGGGTCAGGTCGGGGAGATTGAACGCGAGATGCTGACACTAGCGCAAAAATTGGGTTTTCAGGACCTGCGCTCGTTCCACGCCTCGATCCAGGCAAATAAGAAATTGTATGCGCAATCGGGCGAGCAGGTTCTGCAGATCTATGCAAATCACATAAATGACATGCGGACGAAAATGCCGGAACTATTTGGCCGCCAGCCGAAGACTCCGCTGGAAGTCGTACCGATGGAATCTTTCCGGGCCAAAGAAAGCGTTCCTGCCGATTACAGCCCTGGTTCGCCTACTAGTGGCCGTCCAGGACGCATTAACGTGAATGAATATGACCCGACGCACCGGCTTACCTTGAACATGGAAGCCATTGCCTATCATGAAGGCATCCCCGGACACCATCAACAGTTTGCGCTGGCGCAGGAGATGACCGGATTACCTGAGTTTCGCAAATTTGCGGAGTACAACGCGTTTTCGGAAGGATGGGCACTTTATTCCGAACGGCTGGGGAAAGAGGTCGGGTTCTACCGTGACCCTTACAGCGAGTACGGACGCTTGGAGAATGAAATGTGGCGGGCGGTCCGGCTGGTCGTTGACACAGGCGTGCATTCGGAGCATTGGACCCGGCAGCAGATGGTGGATTTCTTCCATGCTCATACGGCTATGGATGAGCCGAACGTGCAAACGGAGGTGGACCGCTATATTGCGTGGCCTGCACAGGCGCTGGCTTATAAGGCGGGTCAGATCAAGATTTTGGAGTTGCGCGAGCGTGCGCGCCGTCAATTAGGCGGCAGGTTTGATTTGCGGGCGTTTCACGATGCTGTGCTGGCGAATGGCGCAGTGCCGTTGGACGTTTTGGACGGGCAGATCACGGCTTGGATCCGAAACCGGAAAAAGGCGGAGAGAGAAAACGATTAGTTGCAACAATTTAGGGTTTCCCCTCGTCAGTAGCTTATATTGTGAGAAATAGTTGTATCGGTTGCGAATGAGTAAGTCGCCTACAGTTCGTCTGCTTCTTGGGCTGCTGATTACGCTGGCGGCCGTTGCGATTTTCTCCTGGTATTCGCTTCGGCAACTAGCTGGTTTACGGCAATTGCAAAAACAGACCATTGATCTGAACCGGCACGACACACTTTTACTGCTGCAGGTTCAAAATGATTTGAACGCGGTTGGCCTAAAACTTCGCGATATGGTGCAGTCACCTGGGGCCTCGAGTATCAGCCAGTACCAAGCTGATTTTGAGCAACTACGGGCGGACCTGGAGCAATCCATCAAAGAAGAGGTCGCCTTGTCTCCGGTCACGCGGCGGCCGGCTTCTAAAGAGCAGTTAGCCCGCAGTTTACAGCTATTGCGTCGAACTTCGGATGAGGTATTCAAGCAGGCAAAACAAGGCAACGACGCGGCAGCTAGAAGATTGGCGGCTACTCAGCTTTCCGCGGAACAGGTAAAGCTGACCTCGCTGGTATTGCACCTGCTGGAACGAAATAATGAGGCAGAGGAAGCAGCTGACCAAAAGATTGCTTCCATTTACAGGCGGGGCGAGCGGGACATCTATATTTTCGTAGCAGCCATGATGATTGCCATTGTTGTAACCAGCTCGTATCTGATCTATTCAAACCGACAGATTTTCAACAGGCTGGAATCGCTTTCCCATCAACGCCGAGTTTTAGCGGGACGGCTGCTGACGATCCAGGAAGAAGTGCTGCGCTCGGTGTCCCGCGAGCTGCATGATGAGTTTGGACAGATTCTAACGGCAGTTGCAACCATGCTGGCGCGCGCTGAGCGCAAGGGCGTGCCCCCGGATTCCCCGCTCCGGACGGAACTAAGCGAGATTCGCCAGATCACCCATAACACCCTTGAAAAGATGCGCAGCCTTTCCCAAATGCTGCACCCGGCTATTCTGGATGATTATGGGTTAGCAAAGGGAATTGAATGGTACGCTGAGGTTTTTCAGCGGCAAACAGGTATTGTGACCAAAGCGATTGTGGAGGGATCTCCTGTCCGCATTACCGGGCAACCTGCCACGAACTGTTTTCGTATTATGCAAGAGGCATTAAATAACGCCGCTAAGCATTCCGGCACGAAGCGCGCAGAAATTCATGCGGTTTTCCGACCGGACAGCTTGACCCTGAGCATTCGGGATTTTGGTCATGGCTTGCCTCCCGCTAAAAAAGGCGGCAAACCCGGGCTTGGGCTGATCGCCATGCGGGAGCGGGCTGAGCTTCTCAATGGAAAATTACAGGTCATCTCGGTCCCCAATGCGGGCACAACGGTGTCTATTATGATCCCGCTTGTGCCGGATGAGCACGCGAGTGAAATGGCGCAAGAGCGCAAAATGGGAGAAGTAGTGAGTCCTAGTTATGAGTGAAGCGATATCGGTATTGCTGGTAGATGATCATAGTCTGGTGCGTCGAGGTTTCCGGCGAATTCTCGAAGATGAGGAGGGAATGCAGATTGCCGGCGAAGCTAGTAATGGCGTGGAAGCAATTCGCATGGCGTCCGAGCTGAAACCGAAAGTCGTGGTAATGGATCTTTCCATGCCGGAGCTGGACGGAGTGCAGGCGACCAAAGAAATTGTTAAAAACCTGCCAGGTACGGAGGTACTGATCCTGAGCATGCACGCCGAAGATAATTACGTGCGGAATGCTTTGGACGCAGGCGCAAAAGGTTATCTGCTGAAGAGCGCGATTGATGTAGATTTAGTAGGAGCGATCCGGGCGGTAGCGGAAGGCAAGCGGTTTATCGGCTCAGGGCTGAAGTATGTGGCTTATGAACAGGACGATGAACTGAACCGATTAACCGGACGCGAGAAACAAGTGCTGCAGCTGATTGCGCAAGGCAAATCGAACAAAGAGATCGCGAGCTTGTTAGATCTAAGCGTCAATACGGTTTCTGTTCATCGCGCCAATTTGATGGAGAAAATGAACATTCACCGGACAGCGGAACTCGTTTTATTCGCGATCCGCAAAGGGTTGGTAGCTCCGCATTAAAAGCCGAAGCGGAGCCGGCCACTTCGTGCCCGGTTCCGCTGAAAATTACTGAACCTTCTTGGCAGCCTTGGCGTCGGTTGCGGCCTTTTTCTGGGCTTGCATTTCACGCGCCTTAGCAAATTTCTTCTGGAAGCGATCCACGCGACCTTCGGTATCTACCAGCTTTTGACGACCCGTAAAAAATGGGTGGCAACTGGAACAGATTTCGACACGCAGGTCGCCTTTGTGAGTCGAGCGAGTCTGGAAGGTTGATCCGCACGCGCAAACGACATTCACTTCCTCATAGGCGGGATGAATCCCTGCTTTCATTGCTTATGAATTCCTTTCGAATGGAAAAATTAGGTGGGTAAAACATATTTTAGCACTTTTCGCGCAAAAGCAGAAACCCCAGAGGAGCGCCTAGAAGCGCATCATCCGGGGTTTCTGTTGGAGCCCTAAGGCTATACTCTAGCTACGTTACGCGCGACGGGCGACCGGTCCACAGGAACTTCGGCTCGTCACTGAACGAAACCTGAACGTACGAACGGCGACTTTAAGAGTCGGCCACCTCGCGCGTGGATTGTATGCTACAGTCACTACCAGAAT
>JAFAZU010000457.1 GCA_019239585.1 Acidobacteriaceae bacterium | reverse complement strand
GGGCCGAATGCCGCCCCCATGCGAACGCACGAGAGATCCAGATTCCGAAAGTGCATTGAGATCGCCGCGCGCCGTTACGAAAGAGACGCCAAATCGATGGGCAACTTCCTCTACCGTGACCCGGCCATTCTGGCCGAGTACTCGGAGTATTTCACGTCGCCGCTCCTCGGCCAGCATCCGGTCAAGCTTTCGTTTTGGCATCCTGCGCAGATATCTTACAGCAGCTTTCATTCAAAAAACAGCATTTTTCTTTCGAAAGCATGTTTTTTCTTGCTTTCGTGCAGGGTATTAGGGTCGCATCAGCTCGATTTGCTTACGTTTTCTTCCGTACCGCTCGTTAACGTTTTTGTAATAAGAAGCAGGGTAGAGAATGGATACATGGATCTTGTCGTGAACGGTACGACCCGACATATTGAAACAGATCCGGAGCGTCCTCTGCTATGGGTACTTCGTAACGATCTGGACCTGACAGGGGCAAAGTACGGCTGTGGAGAGGGCCAATGCGGCGCCTGCACGGTTCTGATCGAGGGAGTAGCTCACCGGTCCTGCCTCACACCAGTGGGTACCGTGGCGGGCCAGGAGATTACAACAGTTGAGGGTCTGGCCGACGGCGAGCGCCTGCATCCGGTGCAGCAGTCCTTTATAGAATGCGACGCCATGCAATGCGGCTACTGCACTCCGGGCATGATTCTGCAAAGTGTAGCGTTGCTTCGAAGAGAGGCTTTGCCCTCGGAAGCGGAGATCAAGCAGCAGCTAGAGGGCAATATCTGCCGTTGCGGAACCTATAACCGCATCGTCAGGGCTGTGCAGCGAGCGGCGCAAATGATGACAACCGGAGCGAAGGGAGGCCATCATGCCTGAAATAATACACGAGGTTTCCCAAGCATCGAGCTCAGGTCTCGACCGGCGCAAATTTTTGAGGCTGCTCGGTGGCGGCCTTGTAGTCTTACTGGCGTGGGACGACGTCAGCACGGCGCAGGAATCCGGTAGGTCCGGACACGGTGGAGGCCAGCAGCTTCCGCAGAACGTAGGAGCGTGGCTGCACATTGCGCCAGATGGCCGGATCACGACTTTTACCGGCAAGGTGGAAGTCGGGCAGAATATTCGGACCTCGTTAACACAGGCCGTCGCCGATGAATTGCGGTGTGCTCCTTCCTCTGTGGAACTTGTCATGGGGGACACGGCCTTAGTGCCCTGGGATGCAGGCACTTTTGGCAGCCGCACTACTCCCACCATGGCGCCGCAACTTCGGAGGATGGCCTCGACAGCACGTGAAGTCCTGATTGATCAAGCAGCAAAGAGCTGGAATTCCGATCGGAACCGTTTGAAGGTGAAGGATGGCTTCATCAACGATGAAGCATCGGGCCGGAGGGCAACTCTCGGTGCGTTAGCGGCGGAGGTTGATTGGGTCAACGTGATAGCCAAGTCTGATTGCGTGACTCCGTCCACGCAGTGGCAAGTCGCAGGCACCAGTTTGCCTAAAGTGAACGCAAAGGAGATGGTTAGCGGAAAGCATCAATATGCGTCAGACTACAAGGTGCCTGGGATGCTTTACGGGCGCGTTCTGCGGCCTCCGAGCTTCGGTGCAAAGCTTCTTTCCGCAGATACGAGCAAGGCTTCGGCCATTCCCGGCGTACAGGTAGTACGTGACGGCGATTTCATTGGCATAGCTGCTACCGATGAGCAAAAGGCGCAAAAAGCCTTGCTCAGTATTAATGCGAAGTGGGAACAGCAATCGCAGATTTCAGGGAGCGACCTGTTTCGTTACATCCGGAAGAATGCTGACAGCGATACGCCGCCAGCGGTCCCGACGCCGCCACAAGACTCCCATGCGCTGCAGAGCACGTATACGGTCGCCTATATCGCCCATGTACCACTGGAGCCACGGGCAGCGGTGGCTCAAGTGCAGGGCGATCAGGTGACGGTCTGGACTGGCACGCAACGCCCTTTTGGGGTACGAAGCGAAGTAGCGAGCGCTTTAGGGCTAAGGGATCAACAAGTGCGTGTGTTGGTGCCGGATACCGGCTCCGGTTACGGAGGCAAGCACAACGGGGAATGCGCGATCGAGGCGGCCCGTCTCGCCAAGGCTGCCGGGAAGCCGGTCAAGCTCATCTGGAGCCGCGAAGAAGAGTTCACGTGGGCATACTTTCGACCGGCAGGAGTGATCGAGGTCCACAGCGCAGCGGATCAGGATGGAACCCTG
>JAFAZU010000341.1 GCA_019239585.1 Acidobacteriaceae bacterium | reverse complement strand
TAGCCGCCATTGACCGGAGCTTCGGGAATCCATCCTCCATTGTCGAAAGCTTGCAGAAAAAAGTGAATCCAGGAACTGGCTAGTTTCGGACTGACCAGAGTCCATAACGGGAACAGGGTCCACTGCGCTCCCCACAGGCCGTCGCTGCTGTACATAGCATCCGTGGGAGGCGTGAGTTTGCGGCGGCGCTGGCACACATCCAAGTAAGAGCCGTCAACGTCATTAATTAGGCTTTTGGCGGAGTAGGATCGATACAGGCAGGTGTAGAACATCTGGCGGTCGGCATCCGTGCCTCCCGAAACCTCGATGCGGTTCAGGATGGGACTCCAGGCATCCCGCGCATGGCGGACCACGGCATCAAAGTCCCAGCCGAAGGGCTTTATTTCGGTTTGGAGGTTCAGACGCGCTCCTTCAACGCTGACCAGGGAGATGCCGGTTCGGACTTTCATAATCTCCTGCGCGGCGGTGTGGAAGTTCAAGACCACTCCGCAGCGATCCCGGCTGTGAAATTCGCGGATGTTCTTTTCGTAGGTGACGGGTGTTTTCCAATCTCCGTACATGCCTGCGACCGGCTGGGCGCGACCCCATGAATCAAGCGAGTCGATAGGTTTATCCAGTTGGATGACGAAGTGAACCGTATAATCCGGCGCGTACTGGTTTGATTGCCGGACGAAGCCGCTCAGTTCGGTGGGACTGGTCTGTTGGACAGAAACTTCACGGATCTGGTTTTGCTCCTCGGCAGGAAAAGCAAAGTCCATGAGCAGGTGGGCAGCGTCCGTTTGGGGATACGTCAAACGCAGCATGCCGCAGCGCAGGGTAGCAGTGAGTTCGGCCTTCACGTCGAAGTCAAGCAGTTGTACGCCGTAGTACCCGACGGAAGCTTTCTCGTCTTCCTTGCGGATGCGCGAACGATAGCCCGCTGTCCACATTTTGCCGAACGGGCCATCCGGTGCGCCAGGGAAAACGCGGTAGATTCTGTTTTCGGGATGCAGATTGCCAACCACCGGCATCAGGCTCACGCCACTAAGGGACATGGCGTGCAGGTGGCTAAATCCCGAGATGCTGCCGACCGTATATTCGTAGCCGCCGTTCCAAACATTGGTCTGGTTGTCCGGGCTTAGTTTAACTAATCCGAACGGAAGCGTAGGACCGGGAAACAGCATCCAGCGAGAATTGGAAGTGCCTGTAAAAAGGTTGACCTCATCTGCCGGATCGCTGCCGAAGACAACGCCTGCTGCCAGGAGTGTAATTAGCAGCAGGCGCTTGGGCATTAGAAATACAGTTTCAGAGCGAGTTGCAGTTGGCGCGGCGTGTTCAGCAAGTCGGCGCTGCTGGTCAGCTTACCGAAGTTCTGGTTTTGAATTGTTGTGTTGCCGGTGCCGAAATGCACCCGATTCAATATGTTGAAAGATTCGGCGCGGAACTCCAGGCGCACTGATTCGTGAATCGGGAAGTTCCGGATTAATGAAAGGTTCTCGTTGTAATACGGGAACTGCCGCAACTTCGGATTGTAGCGGGTCGCGTTACCGATGCCGAGATTGCCGGCTTGCGGATTTTTGAGATCACCTTGATGGGGGAACGGCCCGTTACAGGGCGCGTTGGGGTCAGCGCAGTAAGGAACAAAGAAGTTGTCCACCGAGGGATCGAAGCTGCCGTTCCAGTTTGGTTGCCAGCCGTTGTACGATGTGACGTACGGCGCGCTGCGGCCACCCAAATCACCGTACAAAGGCAGCGTGTAACTACTGCTGATGCCGACAGGCTGGCCGCTGTAATAGGTGAATACGCCGTTGGTGCCCCAGTTGCCGAGAATCCAAGCTAAGGGGCCGTGCGTCAAATACTGTTTGCCTTTTCCAAACGGAAGATCGTAAGCAAAACCGACTTTGAAGTTGTGGGTCACATCATATTGGCCGATAGACTTTTCAAGACGGCGATTGTATTGATCCGCCGCAAAGTAGCCGTTCCCCCAATAGCTGTCGGAATCCGTCAAAAGTTTGGAGAACACGTAGCTGGTCTGTAAGGTAAGTCCATTGGAGTAGCGCTTTTCTAAGCGAATCATGGCCGCGTGATAGGTAGAGTGTCCGCTGTGATCGCCTTGACCGGCATATGTATTGATGCCGTTGTACTGCGGAAAGGGCCGAAGCGCCTGCCTCACAGTACCTTTAAATCCAGGGTAGGGCGCAACGATTCCATACTGGTTCGCCAGCGCAGATCCAACGTTGCTGTTGAGCACAGTGGTGCTTTGGGCAATACTGCCGAACGCGGTGAGATAGGCCGGGTTCAGTTGATTATAGTTGAGCAGTTGCGATTGCAAGTGCGACCCCATCACGCCGTTGTAGGAAGCTTCCAGGATCGTGTTAGTTGTAAGCTGCCGCTGGATGGAGAAGTTGAAATTGTTGGTTTCCGGAGGGCGCACCGTTTCATTACCTTGCCACCAGGAAACATCAGCTCCATTCGACACGGAAGGATTGATAAACGGCGGCGCGGTCCAGGGCGGCATGCCCTGGTTCATCAGATAGGTGGGCGTAATTCCGTTGGTTTGATTGGTGAAGGTCTGGGTCAGGGTGAAGCCCATGTTATGAGTTGAGCCGCTCACCGACATCAGGGGCGCAAAAGAGCGCGCATAGGCTCCGCGCAGCACAGTCTTACTGTTTAAAGAATAAGCAAAGCCGACGTGCGGCCCAAACGCTCCGTAATAGCCGGGAACCAGACTCCGTGAACCTTGGCGGCCCGGCCCGGAACCGGCAAAGATCACCGCTCCCGGAATGCCGCCAGCGCCGGGATTGGGAGTTGTCGGCGAGAAGTCGCTCCAGCGATCATCCAGGCCGGTAGGCGGAAGGTTGGTTTCCCAACGCAAGCCCAGGTTCAGCACCAGTTTTTCATTTACGCGCCAGTCATCCTGGGCAAATCCGGCGAAATAGTAAAACTGCTGGCCGATAAAGCGGATTGTGTCGATCTGGCCGGTATCGGCATAACCGAGCAGGAACGAGGCAAACGCGTTACCGCCCTGGTTGGAATCGGTCACGCCCGGAACGCCAGTTTCGGTGAAGCTGAAGCCGACACAGCCGGATATGCACTGCCGCCCGAAGCCGTTGTAATGGGTGATCTGGTACATGCCGCCGAACTTCATCGTGTGCGCGCCCTTTACCCAAGTGAAATCATCGTTGTAAGCGTAAACGGTATTTTCCGATCCGTTGTTCGCCTGACCGCCCCAGGTTGTGTAAACACCATCTCCGCCAGAAAACAAGTTCACTAAGTTGTCGTTGCAGTTTGGAACGTTGCCGAGACAAAACTTATTTTGCCAGTTGCCGATGTACTCTTGCGGCGGGTTGTGGTTTTGTCGCCAGTTATTGCCGCCTGCGTAGAAGTGATTGAACTTGGTCGGGCTTAATGTCCAGTCCCAGCTAAAACGAACAACGTCCGAATATTGCCTCAGATCGTTGTAATTGGTGTACAGTCCCGGCAAAGTCGCGGGACCTTCCGGGCCCGGCACAACCGATTCACGGTCATAGCCATAGTACCCGGAAATACGGTGCTTCTCGTTAAAAGTGTGATCGCCTTTGATGCTGACCTTGTTCACAGGATTGACGTTGGAGCCGTTCGCAATAATGTAGTTGCTGATCACGTAACCGGGAGTTCCAGGCTGCGCGCCCGTATTCGGCGTTAACGTACCGCTGGATTGAAAGACTTTCAGCGCCTGTAACGAAGCGGGGTTAAACATGCTGACAGGAATTTTATTGCCGGGAAATTGAGTCCGGGTTACGGTGCCGTTCGCGTTCGTGACTTGCGTGGTGGGATCGTAGATAGGGATTTGAACGCCTTTACTTGTTACCCAATTGCTGAAATCGCCGTTGTACATTTCCGCCGTGGGCACAGTCGCGGTAGTGTTCGTAGCGCCGTTGCGATTCCGGAATCCTTCATATGAAAAAAAGAAAAAGGTCTTGTTATGGCCGTTGTACACCTTGGGAATCCACACCGGACCGCCCACGGTTGCGCCGAAATCATTTTGTTTATAGATCTGACGGGCCTTGCCCAGCTTGTTGCTGAAGAAATCGTTGGCGTCAAAGTCGGTGTTGCGCACGAATTCGTAAGCGGAGCCGTGAAAATTGTTCGTGCCGGACTTGGCGACAAAGGTCATCACGCCGCCGCCCGCATGACCGTACTCGGCCTTGAAACCATTGGTGTTGACGTTGAACTCCGTAATGGCTTCTACGGAAGGAGCATTGGAAACAACCCAACTTTTTGAAAGGGCGCGCGAGGTATCGATGGATACGCCGTCCAGCGTTGCCTGATAGCTGGCTGCCTGACCGCCGCCCAATGCAAAGCCGTTATCGCCGCCGATATTTTTCGCCTCGGGCGTCAACGTGGCCAAGTCAAACGGGCTGCGAACCGTTCCGGCAACCAAAAGCGGCAGTGAATCGACTAATCTTTGGTCAACCGTGACGCTGACCTTGGAATCCTCGCGGTTCACTTGAAGCGCAGTGGCCTGAACTTCCACTACCTGTTGCGATTGTCCGACCTGAAGATTGATATCAGCCCGCAGTGAGGAAGAGGCATCGACCTTCAGGTTTTTGACTTCCGCTGATTTAAAGCCTTCCTTCTCAAACTGAATGTTGTAGGTGCCGACCGGAACTTCAGCGGCCGTGAAATCACCGGAATCATTGGTGACAACATTGATGGGCTGACCGGTCTCCACATTGGTGATGTTGACCTTGGCTTGAGGAATCACAGCGCCGCTGCTGTCGCGCACCGTGCCGCTAATGGTGCCACGCTCCGATTGCCCGATCAGGATGCTGCTAAGACTAAGCAGCATTGTAAAGAAAACGAAGGTTCGCTTCGTGGAGATCCAACTTGGGACCATAAACAGGTTTATTCTCCTCACCTTAGAGCAAGGATCAGCTTCACCGAGATAAGCTGATCCCCTATCGTCAAATGCCGCCAGCAAGACCCATAGCGGCTAATGCTTTTCTGCTATGCAACGCAGTCTAGCGGAATTTTATGTTCCCGTCAAGGGAAGTGCGTAATAGGAGTACCTACTGGTTTATGACGGAGCCATCGGCGCGGCGCACCACTCCCCAGCCGCCATTCAGCCGCTTTCGGTCACCTTTTTCACTGCCGAAGGGATATTTGCTGGCGGCTTTTTCGTTAATTTCCACGCCCCAGCCCGGTTTTTCGTTGGCGTAAACGTAGCCCTCTTTGAAAGCGGGATAGCCGTCAAAAACCTCTTGAACGCGGTCGTTCGGAAAGGTCCACTCCTGAATGCCGAAGTTGTAGCAAACCAGATCAAGAGTGACGTTGGCGCAATGACCGACCGGTGATACATCGCCGGGACCGTGCCAGGCGGTTTTTACCTGGAATGCTTCCGCCATAGCAGCGATCTTCCGGCAGGGTGTCAGCCCGCCTGCTTGCGAGACGTGGATGCGAATGTAATCGATAATGCTTTCTTTAATGACGGTGTTCCATTCATGCGGGCTATTGAAGAGTTCGCCCATTGCAATGGGAGTGGCACAGTTAGCCCGGATCTGGCGGAA
>JAFAZU010000262.1 GCA_019239585.1 Acidobacteriaceae bacterium | reverse complement strand
CCCGTTATGAAAATCAGCGTATTTGGGCTTGGCTACGTCGGAACTGTTTGCGCCGCCTGCCTTGCCGAGCGGGGCCATACGGTCGTGGGGGTCGATAAATCGGAGGTGAAGGTCGAACTCGTTCGATCAGGTCGCTCGCCGATCATTGAACGGGACATCGACGATCTGGTCAGTAAAATGGTGGGTAGCGGTCGCCTGAGCGCCACGCCACGCGGCGCCGAAGCCGTGGCCGCAACTGACCTTTCGATAATTTGCGTCGGCACGCCGAGCCGCGATAACGGCTCGCTTGCGCTCGAGGCCATCGAGACAGTTTCCTCCGAGATCGGCCAGGCCATTCGCGCGAAGGCCGAGCGGCACACTGTCGTCATTCGCTCGACGGTGGCGCCCGGTACTACGCGCAACTTCATCGCGCCGCGGATTTCAGAAGCGAGCGGTTCCGCTGAGTTCGGCCTGGCTTTCAATCCGGAGTTCCTACGTGAGGGCTCAGCGGTCTCGGATTTCAACACACCCGCAAAGACCATCGTCGGGGCTCTTCAACGACATACTGCTCACCAGGTGATGGCGCTCTATGATGGTCTTCCCGGACCCAAGATCACGACAGCGTTGGAGACAGCCGAGCTTGCCAAATACGTCGACAATGCATGGCATGCATTGAAAGTGGCGTTCGGCAACGAGGTTGGCGTGCTTGCAAAAACAATGGGTATTGACAGCCATGAGGTGATGGACATCTTCATCCAAGACAACCGCCTCAATATTTCACCGGCGTATCTCAAGCCGGGATTCGCATTTGGTGGTTCTTGCCTTCCCAAGGATTTGCGAGCGCTCACATATGTGGGCCGCAAACTCGACCTATCGCTGCCCGTGCTGAATCATATTCTCGACAGCAACCGAATGCTGATCGAAAGGGGCGTGAACTGGATTCTCGGAAAGCCGGGCAGGCGCGTGGCGTTCCTGGGGATCAGCTTCAAGGCCGGAACGGACGATGTTCGCGAGAGCCCTTTTGTGGAGCTCGTGGAGCGCCTGATCGGCAAAGGGTGCAAGGTCAGGATCTTCGACCCGAACGTCAATCTTTCACGCATGATCGGCGCAAACAAGGATTACCTGTTGCGTGTTCTTCCGCACATCACCGAGTTGATGGTTCCTGACATTACCGACGCCTTGTCTTGGGCCGAGACAATCGTGGTCAGCACGCCCGATCCAATTTACGTCAAGCACCTCGCAACGGCTCGATCGGACCAGGTTGTGCTCGATTTTGCGCAGCTGAGAAGCAAAAATGGAGGGACCATCAAATCGGAAGGTTTTTTGTGGTAGTCGTCTCAACGCGACCGGCACATCGAGCGCCTCAAGACCACTGGTGCTCGCGTGCTCCCAATGGAATTCCAGTTTCGGTTCGGTTTTGTATGTGAAGCCGCCCTATAGAATTCGACGACGGAGAAGGTGAGTGTGTGGAATTTTTGGGTGGGTGGTGCGCTCCAGCCAGCGCCAGTCCCCCGAACAGTTGTCGAGACTTACGGACATGATGGCCCATCGTGGGCCCGACGGGCATGGCCAGTGGATCGGGGACACCCACGACGGCCGCTTTCAAGTGGGGCTTGGGCATCGCAGGTTGGCGATCATAGATCTCGTCGGTGGCCAGCAGCCGATGTGGAGCGCAGATGGCTCGATTGGCCTGATCACGAACGGTGAAATTTACAACTACATCGAGCTGCGCGCTGAGCTCCAGGAACTTGGTTTCAGTTGCCGCACGGACTCCGATACGGAGGTCATGATCGAGGCCTACCGAGCCTGGGGCGTGGATGCCATCAAGCGCTTCCGGGGCATGTTCGCTTTCGCGCTCTGGGATGTGAAGCGCGAGCGGCTTGTGCTCGGCCGAGACGCCTTTGGAAAAAAGCCGCTCTTTCTGGCGAGTGGTGCGCAGGCTCTAGTGTTTGGATCGGAAATTGAGCCTTTGACTCGATTTCCCGGGTTCGATCGCAGCTTGGATCCCGATGCTCTCGCGCACTATTTCCTGAACCGCTATGTTCCTGGCCCGCTGACTTTCTTTCGCCACGTCAAAAAGCTGCAACCGGGCCATTATGCAGTCTGGCAAAACGGGAAGATGGAGCTGACGAGGTATTTCACCGCGCCATTTGCGGCGACTGATCCGGACATCCTCGATTTCAACCAAGCCGTGAGCTTGTTCTCCGCCACGTTCGACGACGCCGTGCGGATCCGGATGCGCAGCGATGCACCATACGGCGCATATCTCTCCGGAGGCATAGATTCATCTGCGGTCGTGGCGACAATGACGCGACACAGCAGCCAGCCTATTCGTACTTTTTCCGTCGGTTTTTCAGAGACACAGTATTCCGAGCTCGACGAGGCGCGACTTGTGGCGGCGGAGTTCAATTGCGACCATCACGAACTCGTAGTCGAGCCGCAAGCCTTCATGGAGAGCTGGCCGAACGCGGTTCTCCGTCGCGGCGCTCCCGTCACCGAGGCATCCGACATTCCGATCCTTATGCTCTCGCGCATGGCATCCAGCACGGTCAAGATGGTGCTGACGGGCGAAGGCGCGGACGAATTGATGGCGGGTTACCCCAAGCACAAGGCGGAGCGCTGGGTCGAGCTCTACCAACGCGTCATTCCGCAAGCTTTGCATGATCAGCTCGTCTCTCCGGCCATTCGCGCGCTGCCCTACACCATGCGTCGCCTCAAGATCTTCATCATGGCAGCAGGAGAGCGTCACCGCGAAAAGAGGATGAAGCTCTGGTTCGGAGGCATGTCAGACCTGGAGCGGGACAAGCTTCTTGGCCGCACCGTCCGGGATTCCTTTCCCGATGATCACCCGTTCTCGGCGCGCATCAGTTCGAATCTGCGACGCACCCTCTTCTTCGACCAGACTTCATGGCTACCCGACAACTTGCTGGAGCGGGGGGACAGGATGATGATGGCCGGTTCGATCGAGGGGCGCATGCCCTTCATGGATACCGAACTCGCCGCGCTGGTTGCCCGATTTCCAGATGAATTCCTTGCTGGCCATAAGGGAGGCAAGGCCGTGCTCCGCGCTGCAATGGCGACAGTCCTGCCGGAGAAAATCCTGAACCGAAAGAAAATCGGGTTTCGCGTCCCGTTCAATGAATGGTTTCGTGGACCGTATAGCGGTTTGCTGCGTGACTTGCTCACGAGCGATGCATCTCAAGTTGCCACGATATGTGATCCAAAAATTCTACATGTGCTTGTACGGGAGCACATCGAAGGTACGCAGAACCACGAGCGCGTTCTGTGGTCTTTGAGTAATCTTGAAATGTTCCTGCGCGCGTTCAGGCCTTCTGGAATTGAGGCCGGGCACGCCAGGGCCGCTGCTTGATCGAGTCCATTTGAGTTGCACGCGCGGATCTTGCGTGAGGTCAGTTGACTCAGGAACGGACCCACTGCCGTCAGAGCAACTGAATGGTGATCTTTGAGGGCGCTCGGAGCAGTCCCTCAAAAACAATCTGATCTGTCGGAACCTTCACGCCAAA
Source organism: Acidobacteriaceae bacterium (assembly GCA_019239585.1). Lineage (GTDB taxonomy): Bacteria > Acidobacteriota > Terriglobia > Bryobacterales > Bryobacteraceae > Bog-105. Next base: position 1,944 of record JAFAZU010000262.1, on the reverse strand, counting down.
GCTTGGAGATACCCATCCGAGACCCTCGGGCTCGTTGCCGCGGACGATGCGCGGACGAAGTGCGCCATCGTACTTAAGGCGCATGACGTTCTGGCCAGAGCGAGATATTTCCACCGCCGTCGCGTTTGAATGAACACTGGCTTGGCAAGCTGGATCGAGCAGGAATGAGATTGCCACCGGCTCGTTCACTTCGGCTCCCACAAGCTCGTCCCTCAAGAGGATTTCACACTCATTCAGGACTTCTATCGAGCGGCGATGGCGAACCCCAAATTCAGTGAGGAAACCGTCGTGCTCCGCGGCGGCGAAGGGCAACGGGCTGCCTCTCGATTCCAGCAGACGGGCATTGGCTTTCGCGCTCCAATTAAACGGCCCGGCGGGGCGGCTCGAAGAACGACCGGCAATGTTGAGCGTGTTGTGCGCTCTCGTGCTGCGGAACCGTTCGCGCCACAGGGGATCTGAATGATAAAGGTAGGTTCCGGCATCCACGATCATGGGCTCCCCCCGGACGGACAGCCAAATTGCCAGTGCGTCGGCATGTCCATGTCCCGCAATCGCAAGATAGCCCAGCGGCCCGTGATCGAAGGTGAGCACGAAAGGAATGGGGGAGTCCCGACGAATCACCGTGTATCCGCCCTCCAGCCAGGAATGGATTCCTGCGCGAGAGGGCGCTTGCGGCGGGCTCGACTGGAATAGCCTGTTTCGAACGTGCGCAGGGCAGACGGCGGGGGCGAGATCGCGTGCTCCGAGGAAACCGCTCACGGCCGACGCAATCGACGCGACATAGTACGGTTCAGGACCTTGGGTCATGGCTATGACACGCGAGTTGTCCCAATCGCCTATGTCCGGGATTCGTCCAGATTCATCTATGGACCAGCTAAGGTGATCGGCATAGGACACCAGCCGTTCTCTCGTGGCGTTTGGAATGTCATTGACGGACTGGCGAGCGGCACGAAGTCCAAACAGCGCCAGTTCGGTTGCGAACGCCGAATATCCCGGCGCCTGTTCTGCCCCCACGCCATCCGGAAGGATTTGGCGGTGCACCTGCTCCAGCAGACGGCCTAAGCTCTTCCGAGCTAGCTGCTCTGTTCGATGGCCTTTTTGAGCAAAGTGCGCCGACGTGATCAGGCCAGCAAGCTCTGCCATGTAGTGGTTGTTGGCGGACGAGTGAAGCGAGGGATAGCGAGCAATCCAGAATTCATGAGCCGAGAAGAATTGCGAGAGTCGGGCCCGTTCCTCATTCTTCAAATGATTGACCCCGGTGATCGAGAAGGCCGTCGCGACGGAAATGACGCGCAAGGCCTGTTCGATGCCGGAGATCCAGTTTATCCCGCGGTAGGGAGGATTGCCTTCCATCCAGGACTGGAGGTAGGCGAACACGAGGTCCCGGTTGGCTGCATCCGCTCGATTGACAGCGTCGATCGCGAGCGGAACGAGAAACTGCAATCGGTTGAGCTCCCACGGGCGCCGGATTTCCGGAACATCCACTCCGTGCCTGAAGGGGATATCGAAGCTGTAGCAGTCGGAGGGAAAGCCTTTCCCGGACACTGGCTCGAGGTGCCAGAACTCGGGCGGCGGAGGCACTCGTTCCGGCAGCGGCCACGAAGCACCCAGAAGATGAAATCTTCCCGCGCGAACCTTTTCCGCCTCATGGGTCGCGATCTCAACGAGATCCGTGTCCAAGGTCCCCAACCTCTCGTGCAGGCTTGGGATTGCCACGAGCATGCGATCCGCATCGGCCGCGTCCCAGCCTCCATGAAAGTGACGGCCCGACCATTTGAGCGCGACTTCCGTAGCTCTGTGCAGGAGTTCGGCGTAACTCATCGCGCTGAGGCGGGAGCGATACCATTTCAGGCGATTCGACATTCATCCGCGACCTTGTTGAGGGAAGTTCGTTTTCGCTTCCTGAGAGCTGTGGGCATTCCGCCTAGGGCAACCGAAGCTCTG
>JAFAZU010000135.1 GCA_019239585.1 Acidobacteriaceae bacterium | reverse complement strand
ATCGTAAATGGGGCGCTGGTTGTAAAAGATAGTACACTCCAAGAAAGCGTCATGCCCGGACGCGGCATAAGGAGCCAACCCTGAAATGAAATTAATGCTGTAGATCAGAGCGCATTACCCTTGGCTGCTTGACCGCGCAGCAGAAATGTTTTGGGGTACGATCCAGAGCCGCAAATTTTGCATGAACCGAAGTCTTTGTACCAGTCGCCCTCCGGCACTTCGGGCCTAGTTTCAATCCAGAGCCTCAATTGATTGAGATCGGCTATACTGATTGCCCGGTCCCGCATTCGATCAACTAGGTGCTGCCGGACGCCTTCAGGGAAGCTCTCCCAATTCTCAATCCTCGGCATTAACTGCCGAAGACCATTCGACCTAATTGATCGCCGAGACGCTTTGCGGTTTCGGGATCGCTTTCATTGCGGAAGCGTTCAGCTAATTCAAAGAATTCCTGCTGTTTTCGCTTTTCCGTTTCGATTCCGTTCTCAACTAGCTCCAGCAACATGCGGCTAGCACTTAGCTTTCGTGCTTTTGCCATGTTACGCACTTGCGCTGCGACCTTAGGCGGTAGACTAATACTCTGACGTACAGTCCTCTCGGCTGCCTTCATGTCACCAGTATGCATCAAAATGGTGCATACTAACTTAGGGCCTAAATCGATGCATGCGGAAAATTGGTCAACCCCGCTTACAAAGCTCCCGCAGCGATTCTTCATAAGGCGCACGCGCTACTCCGCGTTCCGTGATGATGGCGGAAACATACCGGTTCGGCGTCACGTCGAAAGCCGGGTTTGCCACTGCAATTCCCTCCGGCGCAATCTGGATGCCTCCGATGTGCGTGACTTCCACCCCCGCGCGTTCTTCAATCGGGATAGCATCGCCGGATGGAAGCGTCAGATCAAGCGTGGAGATCGGCGCGGCTACATAGAACGGCACATTGTTCTCTTTCGCTAACACAGCCAGCCCATATGTTCCGACCTTATTCGCTACATCCCCATTTGCAGCAATACGATCCGCTCCGACCACCACACAACCGATCCGGCCACTCTTCAAAAAATGGCCCGCCATATTATCGGTAATCAAAGTAGTCTGAATGCCGTCGCGCTGAAGTTCCCACGCTGTTAAGCGAGCGCCTTGCAGGAAAGGTCGGGTTTCATCCGCGAACACATCGATCTTCTTGCCTTCGCGCACCGCCGCGCGCACAACGCCTAACGCCGTCCCGAATCCTGCCGTGGCGAGCGCACCGGCATTGCAGTGTGTCAAAACCGTTTTCCCGTCCGGAACCAGCGGTGCGCCATACTGCCCGATTTGCTTATTAATCGCCAAATCTTCTTCGCGAACAAGTTGCGCTTCCTTTACTAACCGCGAACGGATCTCCCCTGGATCTGAATCCTGTATCCTCGCGTAAACCTGCTTCATCCGGTCAATGGCCCAGAAAAGATTCACCGCCGTTGGACGCGTTTTCGCCAACGTATCGCAGATGATCGGCATGTCGCGTTGGAGATCGTCCGATTGCAAAGCACCTAATGCAACCCCCATCGCCGCTGCCACGCCGATCGCAGGCGCTCCGCGAATAATCATGTTGCGAATTGCGTCCGCGACTTCGACGTAATTGCGGCAGGTGACGAAAGCAACTTCCTGCGGAAGCCGGGTCTGATCGATCATGACAACGCCATTGGGCGTCCACTCAATCGTTTCAATCGTGTTTTGTGTCAGAACAGCGGGGGAACTCATTTGTGAGGGGTTAATTTTGAAACAGCCAGCGCAATCACGAAAACGGTGTTATACGCGCCGTGCATGACAGTCGAGGGAATAATCGAGTTTGCTGTGAAACGGACCCAGCCGAGAACTGCTCCGACAATCGAGACCGCTAAAGCGTACTGCCAGGCGAAGCTGTATTCCGGAGCATGAAGTGCCCCAAAGATAACGGCGGTTGTCAAAATTCCAGCAGCCACGCCGAACGTCCGTGATAGGAGCGGCTGAAGGAATCCGCGAAACATCATTTCCTCAAAGAGCGGCGCAACCGTAACTGCCATAACTCCAAACAGCGTCAGCAGCACCGGGGAGCTCATCAAGCTCTCAACGGGAGAAGGAACCTGCGGCGTATGGAGCAGGGCAGCGATAGCCGAAACCAGAAAAGCAAGCAAAACACCGCCTATCACCGCTATCCAGGGATTAAACCTGCTTCGGCACCACCCGAGGGAAGCAAACACCGGTTTGCCATACCGTAATCCAAACACCAGACGAAAACTGAGGTACAGGAAAGCGTACAGCGCAAACTGCGTAGGCAACAAGAGCGGACCCTGGTTGTACTTCAAGCTTGGATAAACAAAAATGAAAGCGCCTACCACCAGCAAAATGATGATAATTGAGGCAACCAGGAGCCCAATCACCAGGGCTAAATCCAGATAGCTCCAGAACGGCGTATGCGTTGGTGTGTCAGGCTCAAGAACCGGTTCTGTTGGGAAGAAGCCTTCTGTTTCAGGCGGCATTTTCCCTCTTCATTATCTTCCGTAGCGCTTGGGCTGTGTAGCTGGAACGATTTTTAAGTATTTCTTCGGGCGTGCCGGTCGCCACAATCTGACCGCCCTCCTCGCCGCCCTCGGGGCCGAGATCAATCAGGTAATCCGCGCTTTTAATCACATCCAGATTATGCTCAATCACTAAAACTGTGTTGCCAAGGTCCACCAATCTTTGCAGCACATCCAGTAAATGGCGGACATCTTCGAAGTGCAGTCCAGTCGTTGGTTCATCCAGCACATAGAAAGTTTTGCCGGTTTGCCGCTTGCTCAATTCTTTGGCTAGTTTAATACGCTGCGCCTCGCCGCCGGACAGAGTCGTGGACGATTGGCCCAGATGAATGTAACCCAAACCGACATCCGCCAAAGTTTTCAGTTTGGCATGAATCTGCGGAATATTTGTCAGGAGTTCAAGCGCTTCGTCAACTGTAGATTCCAGCAAATCCGCAATACTCTTGCCCTTGTACTTCACCTGCAACGTTTCCAGATTGTACCGGCGTCCACGGCAAACATCGCACGTGACATAAACATCCGGCAGGAAGTTCATCTCAATGCGTTTGAGGCCGTCACCCTGGCATGCCTCGCACCGCCCACCCTTTACGTTAAAGCTGAACCGGCCCGCTTTATATCCGCGTTCGCGTGATTCGGGCAGCATGGCATAGATCTCCCGGATCGCGGAGAAAACGCCTGTATAGGTAGCCGGATTCGAGCGCGGCGTCCGCCCAATCGGCGACTGGTCAATCTCAATTACTTTATCGATATTCTGCAACCCGGTCATGGAGTCAAACGCTCCCGGCTCTTGACTGGACCCATACAGTTCCTTCGCTAAAGCACGATAAAGAATATCGTGAACCAAGGTTGACTTTCCGCTGCCGGATACGCCCGTGACCACGATCAGCGTCCCCAGAGGAAAGTCAGCATCAACATTCTTGAGATTATGTTCCCGGGCGCCTCGTATCGAAATTTGTTCTCCATTGCCCGATCTACGTGCAAGAGGAGGCCGTATTGCAAGCTGCCCTGAAAGATACTCGCCTGTGAGCGACCCGGCTTTCTGCATAATCTGGGCCGGACTGCCCTGCGCGATCAACTCTCCACCGAGACGGCCCGCTCTGGGACCAAGATCAATCACGTAATCAGCGCGTTCAATCGTTTCCGCATCATGCTCTACTACCAGGACTGTATTGCCGAGATCCCGCAGGTGGTGCAGCGTATCCAGAAGCCGCTCATTATCGCGCGGATGCAGACCAATCGAAGGCTCGTCCAGCACGTATAATACGCCCCGAAGCTTAGAGCCAATCTGCGTCGCTAAACGGATACGCTGCGCTTCGCCGCCCGAAATTGTGGCGGAAGACCGATCCAGGCTGAGGTAATCGAGCCCGACTGCGCACAAGAACTCCAGCCGGTTGCGAATTTCCTCGATAACCCGTCCGACAATCTGCATCTCCCGTTCGGAAAACTGCCAGCCGCGAACAGCCGGCAAGGCGCGCGCAATCGGCAGTGCCGTGAAATCGGCTACCGAAATGCCTTTTACTGTTACCGCCAGGCTGGTTGGTTTCAATCGCCGCCCCTGGCAATCGGGACACTGCGTGGGCGACATGTAATCCATCAACCACTCCCGGTAGCCCTCACTGGCGCTTTTATAGCTTTCATCTAGAATTCTTAAAATCCCGCGAAACTGCGCATTACCGTCGAGGAGCGCCGTGCGGATTCTCTTCGGCAAATCTTCATACGGCGTCGACAAATCGAAAGACAATTTCTCCGCCGCCTCCTTCAGGGCGGAAGTCATGTGCATCGAAGTGGAGCCTGGACCCAGACCGCCTTCCAGCAGGGGTTTGGAACCGTCGCAGATTACTTTCAAGGGATCAAATCCCCATCGGCTT
>JAFAZU010000051.1 GCA_019239585.1 Acidobacteriaceae bacterium | reverse complement strand
CCCTGATAACTGCTGAGGTCGGTTCCGCACAACCCAATCAGCCTGATACTGAGCAGCACTTCTTCCGGCCTTAATGGGGGCGGGTCCATTTCGCGGACGACGCAATCGCCCGGTTGCGTAATGTAAAGCGCTTTCATAGTTTTAACCAGGTAAAACCTCCAGAACCCTGTCAATATCCTGAGGGCTGATGTAGAAATGGGGAGCCATTCGGACCCAGCCCTGCCGCGTGGCCGCGCATACGCGATGACGCTTCAACTCCCCTGCTACCAGGTGACTTTCCCATGACGGATGCCGGAAGCTCACAATACCTGAACCGGTCGAAGCTGTCCGTTTCACCATGAGTTCATAACCTTTAGCTCGAACGCCGTCTTCAATCTGCTGCGCCCGGGCGTCCACGGCTGCGGTTATTGGTTCCATCCCAATTTCCAAAAGGAACTCCAGCGCCGCCCGAAGCCCAAAACAGCCAATTGTATTCAATGTGCCGCACTCGTACCGCCCGGCATCAGAGCGTAAGGTCATATCACGGGAGCTGTAATCAGCGTAGTTGGCCGGATTGGTCCAGCCAAACTCGACCGGCTCAATCAGGTCCAGCCAGCGACGGCGAACGTACAGAATCCCATTGCCTTCCGGGCCGAGCATCCACTTATGTCCATCCGCCGCCAAAGCATCAATGCGGCAGGCTTCTACGTCAATGGGAAATGCGCCCATGCCCTGAATGGCATCTACAAAGAAAAAGCATCCATGCTGATGGCAAAGAGTGCCCAAGCTTTGTAGATCAACGCGGAAACCACTGAGATAATTTACATAACTGATCGCAAGCAGGCGAGCGCCGGGAACTGCCTCGGTAATTTTGTCAAGGGGATCGTAAATGGAAAACCAGTTCAGCTCCACCCCCAGCCTTTCGAGCCGGAGCCACGGATAGTAGTTCGCCGGAAACTCTTCTTTGAACGCAATCACTCGGTCTCCCGGTTTCCAGCGCAGCCCGAGCGCCACCGTCGCAATCCCTTCGGACGTGTTCTTGACAATGGCGATCTCGTCGGGGCTGGCGCCTATCAGCTTTGCCGCTGCTTTCCGAAGCCCGGCATAACATTCCATCCATTTGCCGTAATGAAGCGAGCCGAAGGCGCAAGCGTCATCCGCTAAACCCTTCATTGCTTCGGAGGCGCGGCGGCAAAGCGGGGCAACGGCCGCGTGATTCAGGTAAATCAGCTCCCCCGTAACGGGAAACTCATGGCGGTACTGCTCGTAAATCGGCGCCGTCCCTTCTGCTACAAAATCGGCAATATTTTCGAAACCCATCTCTCCGAGCATACGTTACACCCATGTATCTCCTGTTATGCCCGGCAGTGAAGTCTTTTGCTCCCATCATTTGCTGCCGGGCATTGATTTCGTCCTATACTGGGTACAGACCCGTACCTGTCGTAAAGGAGTCGTATGCGGCGCTTCGTTCATTTAAGATCTTCCGTTAGCCTGCTTCTGGCATGCCTTCTTTCCGTTCCCTCTGCCTCTTTTGCCGGAGGGGATAAAGAGAAAAACAGCAAAAAGGACCCTGACGCCATTGGCGACCGGAATGTCAGCGGTAAGGTGAACTTCTACTCTCTAGAAAAAGAGATCGCTTTGGGCAAAAGCCTGGCCCAGCAGGTGGAGCGGCAATCCAAGGTCATCAATGACCCGATTGTGGCTGAGTATGTCAACCGTGTCGGCCAGAACCTGGTCCGTAATTCGGATGCCAAGGTGCCGTTCACTATTAAAGTTATTGAAGATCCGGTGGTCAATGCTTTTGCCTTGCCAGGCGGGTTCTTCTTTGTGCAATCCGGTTTGATCTTGAAAGCCGACACGGAAGCGGAACTGGCCGGTGTCATGGCGCACGAGATTGCTCACGTGGCGGCGCGGCATGCTACGCGGCAGGCGACTCGCGGTGAAATTGCCCAGCTTGCGACGATTCCGCTCATTTTCATGGGCGGCGCGGCAGCTTACGGTATTTACCAGGCTTCCGGCTTGCTGGTCCCCTTGACCTTCCTGAAGTTCAGCCGTGGACAGGAAGCGGAGGCCGATTACCTGGGCGTGCAGTATATGTACAAAACCGGGTACGATCCGACGGCTTTTGTCGATTTCTTCGAGAAAATTCAGACCCTGGAGAAGCGTAAACCCGGTACTGTTTCCAAGCTCTTCTCAACCCACCCCCCAACGGATGATCGTATCGAGAAAACCCAGAAAGAAGTTTCCGAATTGAAAGCCCGTCCTGAGTACGTGGTGACCACGTCCGAGTTCAACGACGTGAAAGCGCGCTTAGCTATGCTGGAAAACCAGCGCCGCCCGGATAAGGCCAATGAGGACCCGAACAAGCCGACCTTGCGCCGTAACCCCAATTCAACCGCCCCCATTGAGGACGAAACCGATCCGTCTAAAAAGTCCAAGGGCGACGAAGATGATCGTCCCAAGCTGAAGCGGCGTCCTTCAGACGGTGGTGACGCAAACAGCACCAGCACGCCGCCTCCCAGCGAGTAAATTCACGCATTTTTCAGTATCTTTTACAGGCTCCTGACAGTAAGTCGGGAGCCTGTAACACTTTAGAGGACACCAGATTTTTATGCCGTGTTCCTTGGAACTCGTGTCCCCAGCCAGAATCGGTTCAACTACTTGAGCAAGGGTTATTCCATTGACGAGTTATTGTTAGACTTTCCCACAGTTATGCGGGATCAGGTAATGAGCATACTCGAATCCGCTATGACATCATGAAGCTCGTTTTTATTGACCCACGCTGCTCTCCCTTATCATTACAATCCACATTGATTTTCCTTGACACGGGCTGATGCCGGTTCTACACTAAGCATATCTAGCTAGGCATGGGAAAATCAAACAACGACAAACTGCAAGGGACACTAACTTTACTGGTCTTACGCACGCTGGAAACGCGGGGCCCGCTACACGGTTATGGGCTGTGCGCACATATTCAGTCAGTATCTACAGACTTGTTGCGTGTCGAGGAAGGGTCTTTATACCCAGCACTCCACCGGATGGAGCAGGATCGCTGGCTTTCGTCCAAGTGGCAGGTGACTGATAAGGGTCGTAAAGCAAAGTTTTACGCCATTACCGAGCGTGGACGCGCTCAGTTAGCCCTGGAAAAGGAAAGCTGGGAGCGGCTGACGCGCGGCGTATCGCAGGTGCTTCAGTATTCGTGATTCGGTGATTGTCATGCCTTGGTATACGCGCTTACAAAATATCTTTCGAAGCGGGAAGATCTCGCTCGAGATTGATAGCGAACTGGGTTTTCATTTAGCTGAGCGCGTCGATCATCTCATGGCGGAAGGCATGCCCGAAGGAGAAGCTTGGCGGCAGGCCCGCCTACGGCTGGGCAATTACGGAATTCAAAAGGAAAGGACACGCGATATGAATGTCATTAATTGGCTCGAAGTGGCATGGTCTGATTTTTCTTTCGGCCTCCGTCAATTACGTTTGAACCCCGGTTTCACGGTAGTGGCGGTTTGCTCGCTGGCACTCGGCATTGGAGCGAATACTGCGATTTTCCAGTTGATAGACGCACTCCGGCTGCGTGGATTACCGGTAAAAGAACCGTCACAATTGGTAGCAATCGATACCGCGCCGGATTTTTACATAGCCGGTTCATACTCTGCTCGCAACCAAGCTTTTACCTATGCGCAAGTGGAGGCTCTCAAGCAAAATCAAAAAGCCTTTACGGATGTTCTCGCTTTCGGAACAGATCGCTTTGACCTCAGCACCGGCGGGCCATCGCGCTTCGCCGAAGGGTTATACGTGAGCGCCAACTTTCTCCGTGTTCTCGGAGTAACGCCCATTGCCGGGCGAGACTTCTCCCCGGAGGACGATCAACTCTCGTGTTCGTCTCCCGGCGCTCTTCTCAACTATGCTTTTTGGCAGCGGGAATTTGGCGGAGATCTTAAAGCCATTGGGAAGACCATAAGTTTTAACGGTCATCGCTTTCCGGTAATCGGAATCACGCCGCCATCTTTCTTTGGAGTAGAACCGGGACAACGTTTTGATGTCGCCCTGCCTCTCTGCACCGATAATTTATTTGCAAAGGACGGTAAAGGCCGCCCTTATCAACGTGAGGCGTGGTGGTTAACAGTCATAGGGCGGCTTAAGCTTGGCTGGTCCATCGAACGCGCGTCCACCCACTTGCGCGATCTGTCCCCAGCTATTTTCCGTAATAGCTTGCCCGCCGAGTACCGGCCTGAAGACGCGAAGCCTTATTTGAAGAACAGGCTTCGCGTCGTTTCCGCCAGCGCGGGGGTTTCATCGCTTCGCAGGCAGTATGAGAATCCACTTTGGATCTTAATGGGTATTACAGCCCTCGTATTGCTGATTGCTTGCGCCAATCTTGCCAATCTTCTATTAGCCCGCGCCAGCGCCCGAGAGCGCGAGATTGCCGTGCGGCAGGCGCTCGGGGCATCACGATCACGTTTACTGACGCAACTTCTTTGCGAAAGTCTGCTGCTGGCAGTCATTGGCGGCGTCCTGGGCGCTTGTCTTGCTCAAGTTCTGAGCAGAGCCACTGTCGTCTTCCTCAATAGTCCTCAGAATCAAGTAGCTGTTCCACTCAGCATAGATTGGTATGTTTTTAGCTTTGTGGCAGCGCTGGCCGTATCCACATGTCTATTGTTCGGACTTGCACCCGCTATTCGCGCCAGTGGAGCCGTACCCGCAGCAGCTATGCGCGGAGGACGTAATTCGACCGCTACACGCGAACGGAACGGACTGCGCCGGGCGCTTGTTGCGGGACAAGTTGCCCTTTCTCTGGTTCTGCTGGTAGCCGCTCTGCTCTTCGGCCGCAGCTTGCAAAAGCTGTTTGCGGCGGAAACTGGTTTTAACTCACAAAATGTTTTGGCGGCAAGCATTACAAGCAGTGGTCCAGCTTTCGCCAATGAGGATCGGCGTCAGCAACTCTTCCGAGATCTGCAAAACCGTTTTGATACTCTTAACGGCGTTGTTTCCGCTGCTCCGGTCTGGATTTTGCCAATTAGCGGATTTAGAAGGAACGAAAGAGTACATGCTGAAAACGATTCAGCCTCTAAGGGTAGCAAACTTGCTTGGATTAATTTTGTGGGTCCCCGCTATTTTTCCACAATGCAGGTGCCAATTTTAGCCGGTCGTGACGTCACCAGCCGCGATAAGGGGAACGCTCCGCTCGTTGCAGTGGTAAATCAGACGTTTGCCAAGGTGTTTTTCGGAGGGCAGAATCCAATTGGACGAAGCTTTCGGGTTGAGCAGGAAGTTGGAAAAGCTGATCTTCTCTTTCAAGTTGTTGGGTTAGTGGCTGATACAAAGTACAGGGAACTGCGCGAACAGATACAGCCCATTGCTTTCTTTTCTATCGATCAGCAACCACAAACACCCTACAACCGAACTTTTGTCATTCGCGCACGTGGTTCGCTGGACACGGTAGCGCGTGCAATCCAGCGTCAAGTGGCCGACCTCAATCCGACTTTGCTGATAGAGTTCAAAGTGCTCGATGTGCAGATTCGGCAATCCGTTCTAAGAGAGCGCTTGATGGCGAACCTTTCCGGCGCTTTTGGCCTACTGGCGGCTTGCCTTTCCACGCTGGGCCTTTATGGAGTGATCGCGTACATGGTGGCACGTCGCCGGAATGAGATCGGCGTTCGTCTGGCGCTGGGAGCAACGCAGGGTAACGTCTTTGCCCTGATCTTGAAAGATGCTTGCATCATGCTGGCGATTGGATTGGTCGTGGGCATGAGCGCTTCTCTCCTCTTGTCGCGTTATGCGGAATCACTGCTTTTTGGCCTGAAGGGAAATGACCCGCTCACGCTGATCTTGGCTGCGGCGCTTTTGGTGGTAACGGCGATCGGCGCCACATTAATACCTGCCCGGCAAGCGGCCCGTTTAGAACCAGTTGCGGCGCTGCGTGAGGAGTAAAGCTTTAAAGCGGCTATGAGAAACTCTTGTTAGTGTGGGCGCTGGAGTTACCCCTGTGGGGCGTCAAACTTTATACACCGGGCCAAACTATCGGCGACCTGTTCGTCCGGGCTGAACGTCTGCTGAATCTTGAGTGTCCGCTCGCCTGGGTGATCTGGCCGGAAAAGCAAAGAGCGTGGGAGTACTCAACGGATCTGGAGGAGCAGCGCACGCAACTGATGGGTCGGCTGCCGAGCGGTGAAACCATTGTTGTCCCGCTGTCTGAGATATGGGCCGAACTGATATAAATTCTAATGATGAAACTCCAAAATCCGTAGAAGGTGAGGAGCTACATTCCGAACAACCTATGCTGTTCTGTCCGAATTGCGATGAACGCTTGACAAACCGTCATTGCAAGCTGTTGTGCGAACGCTGCGGCTATTTCATGAGCTGTGCCGACTACTACTGATGAGGCTGACGCACATTCATAAGCAGCATAATAGTCGTGTCGCTTACCTAGCATTAGCGGCAGTTTGCCTTTTCTGGGGAACAACTTATCTGGGTATACGAATCGGATTGGAAAGCCTTCCCCTGTATCTGATTGCGATCCGCTATGTTATTTCCGGCAGTATTTTACTGATTGCTGCTGCGCTGTCGGGCATCCCTTTGCCGCAAGGACGTGAGTTGCTATTGACGGCCATCTATGGAGTCATCTGTATCGGTGTCGGAAATGGGTTTCTCGCCACTGCGGAGGAGTACGTGCCCAGTGGTCTCGCCGCGCTGTTTTATACGACTGCGCCATTTTGGATGGTGGGCATTGATGCGCTGCTGC
>JAFAZU010000036.1 GCA_019239585.1 Acidobacteriaceae bacterium | reverse complement strand
TTTCGTCTGGGCGCGAGGCTACGAAAACAAGCCTTCATTTTTTACCTTCAACATCCCCGAAAGTAGCCAATGGAAGATCGCCACGCAGCTTCTGCCGCAAGCGGACGGGCGGTGGTCAGCGCCGGACCTTCAATGGATGATGGACAGTCCCGTCGAGATCAGCAACTACAAAATGCCCGAGTGGAAAGTGGAAAACGCAACATTCCGCATGGCGCTGCACTTTCCCGGTACGGAGGAGGACGCGAGGAAGTATGCCCAAATGTGCCAGGCTGTCGTGTTGGAGGAAAAGGGCGTGTTCGGGGCTTTGCCGAAGTATGACGGCGGCACATATACCTTTCTGATGGATTACCTTCCCTACGCCTCAGGTGATGGCATGGAGCACCGTGACTCAACCGTGATTACGAGCCGGGGAGACCTCAACAACGCAGCCAAAACTCTGATCGGAACCGCCGCGCACGAGTTCTTTCACTCTTGGAATGTGAAGCGGATTCGCCCGCGAACTCTGGAGCCGTTCGACTTTGAACGGGCCAACATGTCCGGCGAGTTATGGTTTGCTGAAGGGTTTACAAGCTATTACGGGCCTCTCGTGCTGAAGCGGGCAGGGCTGTCCATGCTCGATCAATTTGCAGGCGGCATGGGGCATGCCGTAAATGCTGTGCTGAACTTGCCGGGCCGGAAGGTGCATAGCGCCGCAGGGATGAGCCAGTTAGCGCCTTTTGTTGATGCCGCCCAATCCATTGATCCAACCAACTTTCGCAATACCTTTATTTCGTACTACACGTATGGCCAAGCGTTAGCTTTAGGGATTGATCTGTCTCTGCGGGAAATGTTTCCCGGCAAGTCACTAGACGACTGGATGCGAAGAGTCTGGCGCGAACACCCGGACATCGAAAAGCCGTATACATTAGCCGATCTGCAAAACGCGTTAGGGGAGACAACGGGTGATGAGGAGTTCGCCAAAAGGATCTTCGAACGGCACATCACGGGCAAAGAGCCGATGAATTATGAAACTCTGCTCCTTCCGGCTGGTCTGTTGTTGCGGCACGCACATGTGGGGCAGGCCTGGTGGGGACCATCGGAAATGAACGTAACGGATAAGGGCGCAGAGATCACAGGGGAAACGCTACGGGATACGCCTTTATATCAGGCCGGCCTGGAAAAGGGCGATCTCCTAAAAGAGCTTGATGGCAAAGAGATCAAAGCTGGAACCGATATGGATGCATTGCTCCGGAAACATAAGCCGGGAGATCGTGTCAAATTAAAAGTACGAACGCGAGCGGGGGAAAGGCAAGGGGAAGTAGTATTAGGCGAAGATCCCCAGCTCGAGCTGGTTACATTCGAGCAAGCAGGGCGGGCCGTTACACCGGACATTGCAGCTTTCCGCAAGGCATGGCTGGGTTCGAAGGCGTTACACCCCCTGCCGCAGATGGAGAGTTCTCAATGAACAGGCGAACATTTCTTGGTTCTTCTTTGAGCGCGACAGCGCTGGCAGTAGACCTTTCTGCGCAATCACAAGACAGCGGGAAAGGAGGACGGGAGTATTACGAACTGCGCCGGTACCACATGGAATCCGGCCCGCAGACCAAATTAGTTGATACCTTCATGGCGGAAGCGCTGATACCCGCTTTGAACCGTATGGGCATGACTCCCATTGGAGCCTTCAACCTTTATATTGGGCCGGAAACTCCAGCTTTATACCTGTTAATTCCAGCGCCCTCGCTCGATACGCTCGTGAACGCGGAGCTGAAACTGGCGACAGACGAGGAGTTTCAAAGACGCGGAGCGGCATTCCTAAGCGCTCCCGCCAAGGAACCGGCGTACGAGCGCGTGGAAAGCTCCCTGATGATTGCGTTCGAAGGGCACCCCAAGCTTCAGGTGCCGCCCGCGACAGCGCAGAAATCGGCGAGGGTTTTTCAACTACGGACCTACGAAAGCCCTAGCAGCGCAGCACATCGCCGTAAGGTCGAAATGTTTCATAGCGGCGAGTTCGACATCTTTGGAAAGGCCGGATTCTGGCAGATCTTCTACGGAGATACCCTGATTGGACCGCGCTTGCCGAACCTGACATACATGCTCAGTTTTCCCGATTTATCGGAGATGAACGCCAAATGGCAAGCCTTCAGCTCCAATCCGGACTGGAAAAAACTGGTTGCATCGCCGCGCTTCAGTTACGAAGCCATCGTGTCCAATATCACGAGCCTGATTTTGAACCCCACTTCCTACTCGCAAATTTAACTCGTAATGAGAAAACTTCTTCGGGCATTCGCCATGGGAGCCATTCTGATCGGTTCCGGCCATGAAGCGACAGCGGCAAAC
>JAFAZU010000697.1 GCA_019239585.1 Acidobacteriaceae bacterium | reverse complement strand
TTGTCCGGTCAGGACCGATTTCTTCCGGCTCGTTTGTCGGATATCTGCGAAATATCTTTTTCGATGCTGGCGTGACGATCCGTTTTGCCGGGCATACATCGAGCACTGACGGAGACTCTTATATTTTTGATTACGTTGTTCCGCGAGGCAGCAGCCGTTATCAGGTCAGCAACGGCAAGAAGCGTTGGATTGTGTCATACCACGGACGGTTTACAGGTAGCGGAACCAATTATGAGCTGACGAGCCTGCAATTAACTGCAGACGAGGTGCCGTCCGAATCCGGAATTTGCAGCGCCGGCAGCAAAATCGAATATCAACTCGTGAACATTGCTGGTAAAAATTCTTTGATTCCGAAGCGGTACGTGCTTGACATGAATGGCAGCGATCGTGTGCATACGACCAGTCAAAGCGATTACACGCAATGCCGGGAGTTTCGTGGGGAATCGACTCTTAGTTTTGATGTGAACGATAACGTCATAGTGCAACAACAAACACCGGTTGTCCGGGATGAATGGCTGCCAGCGGGTACAACCCTACATGTGCGCTTGCGCACTCCCGTAGATGATCGGACTTCATTTACAGGTGATCCCGTGGAGGGCCTCCTGATTAATCCTGTGAAAGTAAAGGGCTCGGATATCGTTATTCCCAAAGATGCTGTTCTATACGGCATCATTACTAAGCTTGAGACTTATGCGGAGCCGTTCAAGCATTACCTTGTCAGCATCCGTTTTCAGCGGCTCACTTTTGGACCTAATTCATATCTGCTCGATGCCTTTCCACGGTCGTTGGATGCGGACCGGAGATGTCTGTACGAGGCTTACAGCAGGCAGATTCCCCCTGACATTGTCGCTGACCTGAATCGCGGAGTTTTTGTGTGGACCTCCAGTCATTTCCATAAGGACCAGCATTTCACGGCTGATTGGAAAACCAGGGCACCTGCCGCAGACTCATCCGAGTAAGATAGTTGACATGCCAGCAACTTCGCGCCGCGCCTTTCTAGGACAGGCCGCTGCTCTCGGTTCCGTGTCGAAGCCGCTCTTTGGAAGAGATCCGCTTCTCAAGACGAATCTTGGGGTGGAGCTTTATACGGTTCGTAATGTGATTACGAAAGATCCAAAAACGGTCTTACAAAGTATTAAGGACATCGGCTATACAGAGGTGGAAGCTACCGACTATGGCAACTTCGACCAAATCTGGTCGGCCATTCAGGAGGCGCAGCTAACGCCTGCCAGCATCCACATGAATGCCGCTCTGCTTGATAAGGACACTCATGAGATTGACACGAGATTTTCACTGTTTAAGCAGAAAGGATTTCAGTATGTCGTATACCCGTATGTTGCGCCGGAGAAGCGCGGCGGGGCGGATGTGTATAAGCGCCTGGCGGCATCGCTGAACAAAGCGGGAGAACGGGCAAAAGCACATGGGTTGACGCTCTGCTATCACAATCATGCCTTTGAGTTCGAGCGGATCGGCGATACGAGTCCACTTCAGATCTTAATGACGGAAACGGCGAAAGATCATCTGGCGCTGGAAATGGACATTTTCTGGGTGACGGTAGCAGGCCATAATCCAGTAGATTTGCTGGGTACTTATGCCGGGCGCGTTCCGCTTTTACACTTAAAGGACAAGGCCAAGGGTATTCCCGCTCAGGCGCAATACAACGAAAAAGTTCCACCGGCAACGTTTAAAGAAGTTGGTAACGGATCAATTGATATTCCGGCAGTGCTGAAAGCGGCTGATACGGCGGGCGTCAAGCATTACTTTGTAGAGCAGGACCAGACGCCGGGCGATCCGCTTCAAAGCTTGCGGCAGAGTTATGTTTATCTAAGCAAGCAGTTTAAAAATTGATTCTTTATTTGAAAATCTCGCTAACTGAAATCATTCGTCCATTAAAAAGCTGGATAGGAATGGATTGTTCTTTTGTATAAACAATCGAGCGGCCTTCCTTTCCGGTTACTGTTACGGTTTCGGCCGAACGGTCTACGGCCCAAAACTCCTCGCATCCGTTCGCGAGGCACAACGCCATATACTGCTGTAGTTGAGACTTGGTGTTAGATGGCGACAGGATTTCGACAACTAATTCGGGGGCTCCGATCAGGTCCTTGTCTCCTGCTCCGTCCCACCGCTCACGCGAGATAAACGCGACATCTGCGGCGCGTAGATCGTATTGAGTAACTGCCCGAAACGGCAACTCTGTGATGACATAGCCTGCTTCGGCTGACAAAGGACGCAGCAGGTCAGCGGTTCGGACCTGCAATTTGATGTGCCACGGTTTTGGTCTGGACAAAGTAACAAGACATCCCCAATGCAGTTCTTCTAGTACATCGGAGCGCTCAGGGAGCGCCTGGAACTGCTCCACGGTCATCAGCAAAGGTTCGCCCAGAGCGGCCATAAATCGATTATATTTTGAGGCTACTTCGACTTTACATCGCTTGGCGGGGGTGCGTTGCGGTTTTTGTACCACTCGATGCTGATGTTCTTGTCATGCTTAACCTCTCTTCGATCGGGCATAAAGATTTGCAGGCCGGCTTGCGGGGTCATACGGGTGTAACCGTTCACTAGCTGTTCCTGATAGTTGGCCAGGTCGAGATCGAACCAGGGGTCTTTCGAAATGTCGATCATAATAAGATCAACTTGGCGCATGGTGAGTTTTCCGAAATCGATAGTGCCGCCGCTAAGACGCAGAAAGTTGCGCCATTGCTCGACGCGTTCCACATCCTCCTGCGCATCTCCGTAGATTTCTTCAAGGTCAGGATTGACGACCCGCACGGTTGTTAACTGCCCACGAATGTGGGGCGGCGGCAGAAGCTGCTGTGTATCAAAAAAGATGTCGTTGCCGGAGACTTGAATGCCTGGGATGTTTGGCGCATGAAACAGGTCGGCGATAGTAACGTGAAGGCCACCAAGGAGAGCTTTGAAGGGAACTTTCAAAACATCCAGCTTTGTGACATGAATTTGAATGCGGTTATCGGGAACAGCGGCAATGGTGCCGGTTAGTTCAATCGGTAGAGGAACTAATTTGTGAAGAGTTCCCCTCAGCTTAACTTGATTTCCGTCGCCTGAAATAGTGACATTTTTCAGCGGCGAGTTGGCCAGACCGCTGGTGTTGAGATAGTTGTTAATGTCGCCGATGTTAGCGCGAAGAACTCCGGTTTGAATGTCGAGGAAGAAGGAATCCGGGTCGTCGAAAGTAGGATTCACATTGCGGTGGGCGCGAACCATCTGTCCGCGAAGCCAGCGGACGTAAACGCGGAAGCTTGGTCCTTTCCGCAGCATCAGGTTGTGCGCGGAAACGTTGGTGGGCGAAGAGGAGGAAGCGATGCTTTGCTTCGCGCCGGTCGTCACTGCAGGTGCGGAGATAGTATCCGTAGTGGGGAATTTAGCTTCGTGTTTTGCCGCCCGGAAATACCAAAGAAACAGGATAGCTAGAAGGGCAAGGGCAGAGACGACAAGAACACGCTTTTTCACCGGGAGCGGGCGAGTCTATGCTCGCTCCTGATAAGTACCTTCAGCGGTGCTGATGCGGATACGCTCACCCTGATTGATAAAGGGTGGCACTTGCACCACTAGGCCGGTTTCCATCTTGGCAGGCTTGGTAACGTTTGAAACCGTTGCACCCTTCAAACCCGGCTCGGTTTCCATCACGGTCATTTCAACACTCGGCGGAAGTTCAACGCTAATGGGCCGTCCTTCATAAAACTCTACATTGACCCGCAACTGCGGCGTCAAGTACAGAACGCCATCACCGAGAATGTCTTTGGTAAAGTGCATCTGCTCGTAGTTTTCGGTGTTCATGAAGTAGTAGTACTCGCCATCATCGTACAAGTACTCCATCTCATGCTCATCAAAAGCGACTCGCTCCACCTTGTCTTCGGAAGAGAAGCGATGCTCAATCATAGAGCCTGACCGGATGTTCCGCATCTTGGCTTGAACAAAGCCGCGAAGGTTGCCAGGCGTCCTGTGTACCATGCTGAAAACTGAGTGCAGTTCGTTGTTGAACTTGATAACCATGCCTGGACGCAATTGTGTTGCTGCAATCATTGGGAAACCCCATTTTAACAGGCAAAGACTTTAACGCACGGCACAGACTTTGCCTTCGATATTGACCGGCACGCGCCACAAACCAGCACCGTCAGCTTCAACCGTCATAGACTTTTTCTCCTCGGTGTATTTGAGTTTCTGATTTGGTTTTAACTTCCAGAGGAAAGTGGTGCTGTTTGAGGCAGCCCGCTGGACCTCCACGCAATTTTGCGTTACCGGCGTGAGTTGGAGACGACCGAAGTTGACCGTTTGTGTTTGCCAATTCGCGGGGCAGCTCTGCTGCTCAACGCCTTTCGTTGTGATCTGTATCCAGCACGCGTCCGGCTCCCAATTGGT
>JAFAZU010000541.1 GCA_019239585.1 Acidobacteriaceae bacterium | reverse complement strand
GACTGGGTTGGCGGTGACCGGGCTGACAGCGGTTGCGCTTCGCCGCCCGCTGTTGCGGGATATCCGCACATTACGGTTCCCGCCGGCTTTCAGTTTGGCCTCCCGCTCGGCATTTCATTCTTCGGCGCTCCTTGGAGCGAGCCGAAGCTCCTCAAAATTGCTTACGCTTTTGAGCAAACCCGTCAGGCGAGGCGCAAACCTCAGTTTTTGCCGACGGTCCAATTCTCTGCTTGAGCGTAAGTTATAGTTTGGCTGTATGGAATTGCTGATTTCCGGGCCGGAGGGTATTTCGAGAAAACTTGAGCTAAGCGTGCGGCCCGTCACGCTCGGGCGATCTGCCGATAATGAACTGGCTTACCCCGAAGATCCTTGGCTGTCGCGCTATCACCTTACCATTGAGTGCAAACAGAATGAATGGTTTGTCAAAGACTGCGCCAGCCGTAACGGAACATACCTGAATTCCGCAACTCTGAAAGAGCCGCAGAAACTGAAAGTGGGCGACCGCATTTCTGCCGGGCATTTGACGATTGAAGTAGCAAACTCTCATACCTCGACCGAGATCGTCTCGTTCGTTCCTCAGGAAGCGGATGGTTCCTTGCGCGGAGCCACAATTGTTACGAACCTGGATAAGGTTCTCAGTAAGACGATCAAAGTCGCGCATGAGCCGCACGAAACGCCGCTCAACACGCTTCGCACAGTGCAAGCATTGATACGCGCGGGCCAGGAGTTGGCCGGTCATCAATCGCTTGACGAACTCTTTCCCGTTATTCTGCAGCTTGCCCTGTCAGCGATGGGATCGAAGCGGGGCGTCATTCTGACTCTGGAGGGTGAAGAACTGATTGTACGCGCCAGCAAAGGCGAGGATTTTGTGATTAGCACAGCGGTGCGGGATCGAGTCATCCGGGAAAAGTGTTCACTCGTAATTAGCGATGCGCAAGCAGATGACGCGCTGAAACGCCAACAGAGCATTGTTATGCATCGCGTGCGCAGCATGATGGCGGTGCCCTTGCAAACCGGTGACCGGGTGATTGGTCTGATCTACGTCGATAATGGCGGCAATGTGCTTCGGCCGTTTCAGCAGGAAGATGTGGATCTTCTGACGGTGATGGCGAATGTTGCCGCGATTCGTATTGAGCATGCCAGGTTAGCGGAAGTGGAGCAAAAAGAAAAGTTGATGGCCTCGGAACTCGCGCAGGCAAGCGAGATGCAGCAGAGTTTACTGCCCGCTGAAGCGCCGGTTTACGAGGGTTACGATATTGCCGGTTTCAACCTGCCTTGCCGAACGGTGGGCGGAGATTATTTTGATTTCACGCCGTATCAGGACGGCCGGCTTGGTTTACTGGTGGGCGACGTTTCCGGCAAGGGCATGCCTGCCGCCATTATGATGTCGAGTCTACAGGCGCGCATCCAAATGTTGACCGAAACACAGCCCGATCCAGCAACGGCAGTGACTCTTCTGAACCGGAATCTGGCGGGACGGTTTCCCCTGGGGAAATTTATTACTTTCTTTTTTGGACTGCTCCATACGGAATCCGGGGTGCTGCTTTACAGTAATGCGGGGCACAATTATCCGCTCATCTTGCGTGCTGATGGCCGAGTGGAGCAGTTACCGGGAAGCGATTTGATCCTTGGTATTGATCCATCCGTGCAGTATCAGCTTCGCGAGATCAGTTTAGGGTCGGGTGACCTGCTGGCGCTTTACAGTGACGGCGTGACAGAAGCCCGCAACTCCGCGGGTGAAGAATTTGGGGAACATGGACTGGCCGCCTTTCTCACGAAGTGGAAAGAGGAACCTTGCCAAAACATCATTCATTCTCTCGCGAAACATGTCCGCCTTTGGTGTGAAAACGCGGCGTTTCACGATGACTTCACGATTGTTCTGGTAAAACGCCATTAAAAACGCCGCCTTTGTGGGGCGGCGTGTATGGGCCTTATTTCAGGAGCAATTAACAGACAGGTTATTTACTGATAGGCGGAGCTGATTGCGGCGGAGCCGCTACTGTACTGGGTCCAGCCGTAGGAGCCATGCCTGGAGTTGCCCCAGTGGGCGGTGTTCCAATCTTGACGCCGATTACTTCGCCGGAGACAACTAGTTCCACACGCCGGTTTTGCTGTCTGCCGGCGGACGTGTCATTCGGGGCCACCGGGTAGTTCGGGCCGTATCCGACGGCCGTCATACTGTTCGTGTTTAATCCCTGGCGCAGCAGGAAGTCGCGTACAGTGTTTGCCCGCTGCTCGGAAAGCTTTTGGTTAAACTCTACGGTTCCTGTGCTGTCTGTGTAACCTTCGATTTGGAGGTTCAGACCAGGATGAGAGGCTACAATTCCTGAAATC
>JAFAZU010000514.1 GCA_019239585.1 Acidobacteriaceae bacterium | reverse complement strand
TTAAACAAATGCTGCACCTGGCGATTTATGAGCCAAAGCGGGAGGAGCAGGTCTTTGCTAATGTGCTCCGACATAATACTGGGCCGTTGCCGCCGGATGCGGTCAAGAGGATCTTTGAACGAATTATTGACGAAATGAGAACGGTACAAAAACTGAAGATTTTAGAGGAGGGCCGCTAAGGGACATGCTGGTTGTCATGCAGGAAGGCGCTTCTGAAGCTCAGACGGAAGCAGTTATTAATCGCCTCGTAGAAATGGGATTCAACGTACACCGTTCGACGGGTGTGCGTCACACCGTACTCGGGGGCGTAGGACCAATGGATGATTTCGACCCTGCGGTCCTGGAAGTGTTTGAAGGCGTTAAGGAGTGTCATCGCATTGTTTCGCCCTACAAGCTGGCAAGCCGGCATTGGAGACCGGCAGGGACCATTATCAGAATCGGAAAAGTAGAGATAGGCGGTCCGCAGGTTGTTTCCATGGGCGGCCCGTGCAGCGTTGAGAGCAAAGAGCAGATTGAATCGGTAGCCGCAAGCGTGGCGGCAGCGGGCGCTCAGGTCATTCGCGGCGGCGCTTTTAAGCCTCGTTCCTCGCCCTATAGCTTCCAGGGCATGGGCGAAGAGGGCTTGCAAATTATGCGGGCAGCGGCGGACCGGCACGGCCTGTTGGTGGTTAGTGAGGTGATGGACCACTTGCAGATTCCGTTGCTGCTTCAGTACTCCGATATTTTGCAGGTAGGCGCACGAAACATGCAGAATTTTAATCTGTTGCGCGAGCTGGGAAAAGTCCGCAAACCGATTCTGTTGAAACGTGGTATTGCAGCGACGATTGAGGAGCTGCTGTTGTCCGCCGAATATATTATGTCGGGCGGAAACTATGAGGTGATGCTGTGCGAACGAGGTATCCGAACCTTTGAAACCAGCACGCGCAACACGATGGACATTTCCGCCATACCGGTTTTAAAGCGGTTGACGCACTTACCGGTTGTTGCCGATCCTTCGCACGGGACGGGAAAACGGGATTATGTTCTACCGATGGCGCGAGCTGCGGTAGCCGCCGGTGCTGATGGGCTGATTGTGGAGGTACACCCGGATCCCGATCATGCGATCAGCGATGGAGCGCAAACCTTGCGGCCCGAGCAGTTTGCCGAAATGATGGGACAAGTACGGGCAATTGCCGGAGCCATCGGGCGAGCCGCCTGACATGGCTGATCGCGCTATCAACACCGTTGCGATTGTCGGCCTGGGGCTCATCGGAGGATCATTTGGCCTAGCCTTGAGAAAAGCTGGCTTTGAGGGTGAGATCGTGGGCGTATGCGCCCCGCCGTACGCGGAGAAGGCGCTGGAAATAGGCGCTATCTCCCGTAAGTCCGATAGCTTACATGAGATTGCCGAAAGTGCGGATCTGATTTATTTAGCGCATAAAGTCGATTCGATTATCAGCTCGCTTGATGTTCTTGGGCCGATTGCCCGCCCGGGATGCCTCCTGACGGATTCGGGAAGTACAAAAGCAGTCATTACGGCCAAAGCCGCAGAATCAGTCAAATTTGCTGAATTCGTCGGTGGACATCCCATGGCAGGTAAGGAACGCCGCGGTATCGAGAATGCCGATGCCGATCTGTTTCGTGGGCGACCTTACATACTCACAACTCCTCATAGCAACTCACTTGTTCTTAATGAATTTAAGTCCTGGCTGGCAAGGATAGGGGCGCATATCGTGTCAATGTCGTCTAGGGAGCATGACTGTGCAGTTGCCTTTACATCCCACCTTCCTCAATTATTGTCAACAACCCTGGCCAGCACACTCGAAACACACCATCAAGAAGCCTTTACTGAGGTGTTTGGGCCGGGCTTGCTGGATATGACACGGTTGGCCCTCAGCGCTTCGGATCTATGGATGAGCATTCTAGAGACGAACAAAGAAGAAGTACTGGGAACCATCGATGCGTTCAGTCGGGTACTGGCTATAGTTCGGAAAAGATTAGTATTGAATGAATTAGAAGATACCTTTACGTCTGCTGCAGAGTACGCAAAGCAATTTCGCAAGTAGTTTCGGATGAAAGGACGTACTAACGTGCTAGAACTGACATAACTAAAATTGTTTTGTATTTGAGTGTTAAACTGCATATAATCTGGAGAATAGGAAATTTGTGACCTCCCTTGCTCCAGAAGTTCAAAACTCGTTATTGCAATCGCCGGAAGTAACTCACCTCCGGGATCTTCGCCGCTCTACCGTTCTCTTCTTGCAAAATCAACCGGCGGACTCGCTATTTTTGCTGGAAGAAGGATTGGTCAAGATGACGCGAATGAATGAAGCTGGCAGTCGTATTATCCTGAGCATCCGTGGTCCGGGGGACCTGCTCGGCGAGGAAGTGCTAGCAGAACCGCCACAGGGTTTTTACACGGAAGCTGAAGTTCTCACAAATGCAACTGTAGCCCAGATCCCGCGAGAGACGCTAAGGCAGGCTTTTGCAGAGAGCGACTTAGCTCTTTCTTTAGTAAATTATATTCTGCAGCGCCGGAACGCCTTGGCGGTCAAAATTGAGTTGCTTTGTCTAAATGATGTAGAACACCGTGTACTCCATTATTTAGCGGAGCTTTCCTCACTCGTTAAGCCAGGTGAAGGCGTATATCAGATCCCGATCACCCAGTTGGAACTTGCTGACCTTGTGGGCGCGACTCGCGAGACAACTTCGACCACGTTGAACCAACTGGAACGGCGCGGATTGATAAAACTGTCACGGCGTATGCTGATCGTGCCATCTCCCGAGAAGCTGCAAGCGGTAGCCAGGGAACGAGTGAAGCTCGATGGCGATGTCAGGAAGCTGCCGGAAGATCTCCTGTCCTCCAACGGAAACGAACAATAGTGTAAGCCAACTTAATTAGTTCTAAAACTCCCGCATCAGACACTGTAACACATTGATTTCAATATTTTTTTGCTTGCTTGATAGAGGGAGGGTCTGCTACACTGCAATGCAGAATTTAGATGTTAGCTGGTAGTTTTCCCGCAAGCCCGCTGAACTTTGGGGGCTGCGGCTCCTGTATGCTTCTGTGGGTGGAACGGGCATTCACCTCGCATCAAGTAACAGGAGATTAGTAGTGAGAGAAAAAGGTACAGTAAAGTGGTTTAATGCCGCCAAGGGTTATGGATTTATTCAGCGCTCAAACGGCGATGACGTGTTCGTACACTTCTCAGCGATTCAGATGAATGGTTATCGGACGCTGGAAGAGGGTGCGGAGGTAGAGTTCGAGGTCAAACGCGGGCCGAAGGGCTTGCAGGCTGAGAACGTGAATCGTCCGTAGGAAAGCTAGAACCAGCTAAACGGGGCCGCTCTGCTGCAAAGCAGGGCGGCCTTTCTGTTTCTTAACACATACCCGGGACATTCGGCGTCCATCTTTTTAACCATGGAGACATGCACTACCGCAAATTAGGAACAACAGAAGCGCACCTGAGCGAGATCGGATTCGGAGCCTGGGGAATTGGGGGAAAGCAGTGGCAGGGTGGCCGGGACGATGAGTCGATTCGAGCCTTGCACCGCGCGTTCGATCTGGGAGTCAATTTCGTAGATACGGCGCTCGCCTATGGCGACGGACATAGCGAACAGTTAGTGGGGCAGGTTGTGAATAAAAGTTTTCACCGTATCTATGTAGGGACCAAGATTCCGCCCAAGAACAGGATCTGGCCGGCCTCTTCCTCCACCCCGATTTCCGAGGTCTTTCCCTACAATTACATCATTCAATGCACGGAAGAAAGCCTCCGAAATCTCCAGGTTGAACAGATTTACCTGCAGCAATTCCATGTCTGGACGGACGCGTGGACTCAAACGGAAGAATGGCAACGGGCTATTGAAGACCTGCGAAAAAGCGGAAAAGTTCGGTTTTTCGGGGTCTCGGTTTCGGAGCATGACCCGGACTCGGCTCTCGGAGTCGTTCAAACAGGTTTAATCAATGCGGTGCAAGTGATCTACAACATCTTTGATCAAACGGCGGAACGCAATCTGTTTCCGCTCTGCGAAAGGGAAAAGGTGGGTGTGCTGGCCCGTGTTCCCCTCGATGAGGGTGGTTTAACTGGGAGCATTAATGAGAACACGCAGTTTGAGTCGGGCGAGTTTCGGGATCATTACTTTCGGGGTGACCGCAAACGGGAAGTCCGCGAGCATGTGGAAGCCATCCAGAGAGATCTGCAAGCGCTTGGAATACCCGGCACGATCGCGGGCATCGCCGTTCGCTTCTGTCTTTCCAATCACTCGGTTACAACAGTGATCCCGGGAATGCGGCGGATCGCTACTGTGGAAGATAACTGCCGCGCTGCTTCAGCAGGCATGCTGGATAAGCAAACGCTGGCTGTGCTGAAGCGGCACGCCTGGAACCGTAACTTCTATGAATAAGCCATTGCCGGAACTATGCGCATTGCAATCCTGTCCGATATTCACGACAATTTGTGGAACTTAGCGGCTGCCTTGGAATCAGTGGAGGATACGGACGCGCTGATCTGCTGCGGCGATTTGTGTTCGCCGTTTGTGGTGGATGTGCTGAGGCGGTTTACGAAAGAGATTCATATCGTCTTTGGAAACAATGATGCCGATCTGTACCGGATTACAGCGAAGGCGGCTAAGCTGCCGCAGTTTCACTTATATGGCGAGTTTCTTGAGCGCGACTTCGGCGGCAAGCATTTTGCGGTGAACCACTTTGACTACATCGCCAAGCCGCTTGCTGCGTCGGGACAGTACGATGTGGTCTGTTTTGGACATAACCATCAGCACGAGATCCGGCGCGACGGTAAATGCCTGCTGATAAACCCCGGCCCGATTATGGGTGCCCAATTCTCCAGCGGGAAATGGGAAGATGTTCCGCCGACGTTCGCAATCTATGATTCGTCGGCGGATTCCGCAGAGACGCTGGAAAGGAACGCTCACGCGTTTATCAAACGCGGCAATCCTTAACGCTGGTCAGGGCGTTGCTTACAGACGCTGTTAATCTTCAGACAGATTTATAGTTTCCATCCAGTTCGGAAAAGAGATCGCTGATCGGAAGACGAATATCTGGGTCTGCCGTGCTCAAGACATCAGTTGCTTCCCGCCTGCCTTCACTGGTAAATGACCAAGCGCGCCGCTTTCCAGGATAAATCAACCAGACATGACGGACGCCAAAGGCAAGATACTCATCAATTTTAGGCTCTATTCGGCTGGCCCGATCTTCCGGCGATAAAATTTCGATTGGGTCGCGACCGGCATGTT
>JAFAZU010000469.1 GCA_019239585.1 Acidobacteriaceae bacterium | reverse complement strand
CTGAAGCCCGAGTTCTCCGATACCGAAATTAAACCGCAACACTTGATGGCGGAAATCGACCGACTCTCCGGTGGACAAGCTGTTGTGACAAGCGACGTGGGCCAGCATCAGATGTGGTCGGCGCAGTTGGTGCGTTATAACGAGCCTCGTTTATGGATCAACTCGGGCGGCCTTGGTTCCATGGGATTCGGCCTTCCCGCTGCCATTGGCGCACAGTTTGCCCGGCCCGACAAGCTGGTGTTCGCCCTTGTGGGCGACGGCGGCTTCCAGATGTCCATTCCCGAACTGGCGACGATTGCCAACCATGCGCTGCCGATTAAAATCGTTGTAATGAATAACGGCCATTTAGGCATGGTGCGCCAATGGCAGGAATTGTTCTATAACAATCGCCTGAGCGAAGTGGTGCTTTCTTCCTTCCCCGACCCGGAGAAATTAGCGGGCGCTTACGGCTTTAAGGGGCGCACGGTGGAAGATGTCAAGGAGATCCGCCGCGCTTTAGAAGAAGCGGTAGCCGAACCAGGACCCTATCTGCTGAATGTGAAAGTCTCGCCTTATGAGAACGTTTTCCCGATGGTGCCCGCCGGCGGAGCAATCAACGAAATGGTTCTGCGTCCGCCGCAGCCGGTAGAAGTATAAGACGCGGAGGACTTACGGTTGCAACAAATTATCTCTCTCCTGATGGAAAACAAACCCGGAGCGTTGATGCGCGTGACCGGGCTGCTGAGCCAGCGCGGGTACAACATTGAAAGCTTGACAGTAGCGCGCACGCTCGACCCGACGCTATCGCGAATGACGATCACGGTAGAAGTAGAACCGAACATCCGAGCGCAGGTGATTAAGCAAATGAACAAACTGATTAATGTCCTGCAAGCGACGGATGTGACGGATGGACCGGCGGTAAATCGAGAATTGGTTTTAGTGCGCGTGCGGGTAACCCAGAGCTCACGCACGGCGGTTTTGAAAGAAGCCGAAATCTTCGGAGCGCGTGTGGTGGACTCTACAACAGAAGGGTTTGTACTCGAAGCCACAGGTGACAACGAAAAACTCGATGAGTTTATCGATGTTATGCGGAGTTACGGCGAAACTGAGGCCACGCGCTCCGGCACGGTTTCGATGTCGCTCGATAATAAGAAGCTACGGTTATCGCCGCCCGTGCCTCGCGGCGCTGCGCCCGAAGAAGCATTGGAATTACAAGAAGCGGAGTAGTCTCACCCCTTCCGCTTTTGTCTTTAGAATAAAAGGATCGAAATGCCAAGACGATTTTATGAACAGGACGGCAGTCTCGCGCCGTTACAAGGCAAAACCATTGCCGTCATCGGTTACGGAAGCCAGGGACATGCCCACGCGCTGAATCTGCGTGATTCAGGATTCAAGGTAGTAGTCGGGCTGCACGAAGGCAGCAAGAGCAAGGCGAAGGCGGAAGCGGCTGGTCTTCCCGTGTTGAGCGTATCGGAAGCGGCGAAGACAGCGGATGTCACCATGATCCTGCTGCCGGACCATTTGCAAGGTGAGGTGTACCGCAACGAGATCGCGCCGAACATGACGAAAGGCAAAACCCTCATGTTCGCGCATGGCTTCAACATCCATTTCAATGAGATTCAGCCGCCCGCCGACATTGATGTTTCAATGGTTGCTCCGAAAGCGCCGGGACATCGTGTTCGCGAGTTATTTGTGGAAGGCGTGGGCGTTCCCGCGCTCGTAGCGATTGCGCAGGACGCTTCCGGCAAGGCACTGGAGAACGCGCTGGCCTACGCCTATGGTCTGGGTTGCCTGAAAGCGGGCGTGATTGAAACCACTTTCAAAGAAGAAACAGAAAGCGATCTCTTCGGCGAACAGGCCGTGCTCTGCGGCGGTGTTAGTGAACTGATCCGTGCCGGTTTTGAAACTTTGACCGCTGCCGGTTATGCGCCTGAAATCGCCTACTTCGAGTGTTTGCACGAGTTAAAGCTGATTGTGGACCTAATTTACGAAGGCGGCCTAGGTTACATGCGCTACTCGATCTCCGATACAGCGGAATACGGTGACTATACCCGTGGACCACGTATCGTCACTGAGCAAACCCGAGCAGAGATGCAGAAGATTCTGCAGGAAATTCAATCGGGTGAGTTTGCCCGAACCTGGCTAGCGGAAAATCGCAACGGACGCAAAAGCTTCTTAGGGATGCGCGAGCAGGCCAAAGATCAGCCCATCGAACGCGTCGGCGCGGAACTGCGCGCCATGATGCCATTTCTAAAAAAACGCAAAGAAGCCGGAGTACCGCAGGAAACAGCCGTAGGAGTTTGAAGACGAGGGCAGGTTCGTCTGTGAGGAACCAGTAGGGTTACCTCACGTATGAATGGGTTCAGGGCGTTTGAGGGTAGGAAGAGTTTTGATTGCTTTTCCGACTTTTTGTTGGGCAATGCGCAATTCATAAAGGCTCTGCAAGTTCAACCAAAACTCGGCGCTCATTCCAAAGAAGTGTCCTAAACGTAATGCTGTATCGCCAGTGATAGCGCGTTGCCCGTTCATAATGCTCGTGATGCGATTCGTTGGCACATCCAGCTTACGCGCTAACTCGGCGGCGCTTATGCCAAGTTCTTTAAGCTCTTCAGCCAAATGCTCTCCTGGGTGAATAGCAAAGGTCATAGCTTCCTCCTAATGGTGATCGACAATCTCTACATTGACAGGCCCTGGTGAGCTTTCGGGCCACTCAAAGCAAATTCGCCACTGATCATTAATGCGAATACTGTACTGGCCCTTGCGATCACCAAACAGCGCTTCGAAGCGATTGCCGGGTAACGCGGTAAGATCTTTCAACGTAACGGCTGCTTCCATCCGATCAAGCTTTAAACGCGCGGATCGCTCAATACCGAAAAGCGCTTTGACCCGTTTGCCCTCTGCGAAGTCTCTGGTGCGCTTATCACGGTAGCTGATAACCATCGAAGCTTAACAGCAGTTATGCATTACGTCAAATGTAACACACGGGGTGAAACAGGCAGCAAGCTGATAGTCGCGGAATTTGCGCTATGCTTTTCCCTATGTTTCTGCGGAATGCTTTTTTGTTACTGCTTTTCTTACTAAGAACACAGGCGTCTGCCGCCGCTCCTACACTGCGAATACCGCAAGGGGCGCAGGCTGGACCGGGATTCAACGCCGAAACAGCAACTCGCGCGTACTTGGCGACACTTCCGCCGGATAAAAAAGCGCGCTCCGATGCCTACTTTGAAGGAGGATACTGGCTCATCCTTTGGGATTTTCTGTATGGAGCAGCGATTTCGATTTTTTTACTTAATATGCGCTTTTCTCTGCGAATGCGCAACTCTGCGGAACGCATTACCAAGCGCAAGGGACTGCAAACTTGGCTCTACTGGGTGCAGTATTCCCTTGCGCTTTTCATTCTTAGCTTGCCCTTAGCCATTTACGAAGGGTTCTTTCGCGAACACCATTACGGATTGTCAAATCAGACATTGGGAGGGTGGTTCGGGGATCAATTGAAAGGGTTGGGTCTTGCAATCGTTCTCGGCGGCTTGGCTGTGGTGGCGCTCTTTGCCATTGTTCGCCGCCTTCCCCGTACTTGGCATATCTGGGGAGCGGGCGCGGCCATTGTTTTTCTCATGATTGGCATGCTGATCGGCCCGGTATTTATCGCCCCTTTGTTTAATAAGTACACCGTGCTGACAAACGCCCGTGTACGTGATCCGATTCTACGGCTGGCGCGTCAAAACGGCATCCCCGCTACAAATGTGTATGAGGTGAATGCTTCGCGTCAAAGCAAGCGCGTCAGCGCCAATGTGAGCGGATTTCTCGGTACAGAGCGAATTACGCTGAATGATAATCTGCTGAACCGATGCTCGCCGGAAGCCATATTCGCTGTCATGGGACATGAGATGGGCCATTATGTGCTCAATCACGTCTATAAAATGCTAGTATTTTTCGTGTTGATCGTGTTACTGCTGTTCGCGGCTCTGCGATGGGCATTGCACAAGTCGCTCGCGCGCTGGGGAGTCCACTGGGGCATTAACGGCGTTGGTGATCCTGCGGTGCTGCCGGTTGTCGCTCTCCTTCTTTCGGCCTTTGCCTTTCTCCTGACACCTGTAATCAATACTCTGATTCGCACGCAGGAGTATGAGGCGGATATTTTCGGGCTGAATACGTCCCGGCAGCCGGATGGTTTCGCGGAAGCAGCCCTGCTGCTCGGAGAGTACCGCAAACTCAATCCGGGTCCCTTGGAAGAATTGATCTTTTTCGATCACCCAAGCGGCCGCACCCGGATCTACTCGGCCATGCGCTGGAAGGCTGAGAATCAATCACTTCCCTCAAGCAGGTAGACCTGTCTGCGTCATATCGCGGTAAAGCCATGCCTTCGCCATTTTCAGTTCCCGATGGACCGTTGCTGCGGAAATGTCCAACACGCCTGCTGCCTCTTCGTAGGTAAGGCCGCCGAAAAACAACAGCTCGACAATCTGCGCCTTGCGCCGGTCAAGATCGGATAAACGTTTAAGCGATTCGTCCAAGTTTAGTACATCCGGCGCCGTTTCCGGGCCGACCAGCACGGCCTCATCAAGCGGTATCTGTACAGCTCCCCCACCGCGCTTTTGCCTTTTCTGCGACCTGGCATGATCGACCAGAATCTGGCGCATCACCCGGGCGGCTACCGCGTAAAAGTGCCGACGGTCCTGCCAGTTCAAGTCGACGTCAACCAAATGCATATATGCCTCATGCACCAAGGCCGTGGCGCGCAAGGTATGATCGGGGCGCTCCGAGCGCAGCGAACGGGCAGCTAACTTTCGTAACTGCTCATAGACCAAGGGCACCAGCTTTTCGAACGCCTGCTGATCGCCGCCGCTCATTGCCCGCAAAAGTTGTGTTACCGCCTCTTGCACCGGCGGGGTCGCGTTTCCATGCTCCTCGGGTTCCAGCTTCACGAGCTTTAAAATCTCCAATGAGCCCAGTATAAGTTCAGGGAGAAAGCGAATAAACTAGATATAGTCATTCAGTTCGTGAGTATCGGCGAGAACAATTATTCATGCAGCCGGAGTTCACTTCCACGTCAGAACGGTGGCGGCATCTCGAAGAGCTATTTAACCAGGCGGTTGAGCGCGATCCTAAAGAGCGCACAGCGTTTCTGGACGAAGCTTGCGGGACCGATTTTGAGTTGCGCACCGAAATTGAATCTCTGCTTGCGCATTCCGACGCAGTAACCGATGTCCTAGAAAAAGCGGTACACGAAGCCGCGCAGGACGTCGTTGAAAGCCGTCCTGCAGGAATAGCCCCCGGAACCTATCTGGACCATTATCAGGTGATTCGATTGGTGGGAACCGGCGGCATGGGACAGGTCTACCTGGCTCAGGATTTGCATCTTCGAAGGAAGGTGGCATTGAAGGTACTGCCCCCGGCGTTTATCCACGATACAGCGGCATTCCGTCGTTTTAAACAGGAAGCTCAAGCGGTTTCGGCGCTCAACCATCCGAATATCCTGACGATCTATAACTCCGGCGAGGCGAATGGTTTGCAATTTATCGTCACAGAGTTTGTCGAGGGACAGACGCTGAGGCAAATGATGAATGAGCATCGGCTGAAGGAGGAAACCGCCGTCGAAATTGGTATTCAGGTTGCCTCTGCTTTAACTGCGGCCCATTCGCAAGGAATTATTCATCGTGATATCAAGCCCGAGAACATTATTATGCGGGCTGACAGCCTCGTTAAAGTACTCGACTTTGGCATCGCTAAGCTGGTGCAACCGCCAGAGTACACAGACTCAGCCGCCAATGCAAGAATTCGAACCTCATTTCCAACAAGGCCGGGATTCATCCTCGGTACGCCTCAATACATGTCCCCTGAACAGGCCAGGGGACTCCCGGTCGATGCTCGAACCGACATCTTCAGTCTAGGAGCCATACTCTACGAGATCATTGCCGAAAGACCGCCTTTTGAAGGTGAAACCCGGAACGATGTGATTGCCGAAATTCTGAAAAGTGATCCGGTGCCTTTAGTGGTGCTTGCGCCCGAGACACCGGAGCCGCTGGAAAAGATCGTTGTGAAAGCTCTCCAAAAAGATCGGGAACACCGTTATGGAAATGCGGAAGAGCTAATGAAGGATCTGCAGGACTTCCAAAGGGAGACTAACTTTCGAAAAGCGCTGCAAGGCGCATCCTTGCGTGTAACTCCCGATCCCTCCCAACAAACGGCGGCTGGAACAGGAACGTCCACGCCCATTGCCGAACAAGCGCCGACAATCCCCTCAGGTAAGAATGCACTCTTCTCCCAGCGGCGCATCGCTCTAGCTGTTCTCATTCTCCTCATTGTTTCTGCTATCGGGTACATGGGATGGAGGAAATCTCATGCGGGCTCCTCATCTACGCGGCCGTCCAGCTTGGCAGTTCTTCCCTTTCGGAACATCAAGCAAGATCCTCAAACAGAGTTTCTCGGCTTTTCCCTCGCTGACGCTGTCATTACCAAACTCGGTTATATTAACGCCCTTACAGTCCGTCCCTCCTCTTCAATTGACAAATACCGTAATCAGGCAACCGACTTGCGAAAGGTTGCGGCTGACCTGAGCGTTGACATGCTGCTGACAGGCGGCTTCCTCAAAGAAGGAGATGATCTCAGAATTACCACTCAGCTCGTCCGTGTAAAATCTGACACAATTGTCTGGCGGGATACATTCGATGTGAAATATGACAAGCTGTTGGCAGTTCAGGACCGCGTGGCGCAGCTCATTATCAACGGCTTGGAACTTCAGCTTTCACCGGCTGAAAAGGCGCATCTCAAAGCAGAAACTCCCATCAACAGTCCCGCGTACGAATATTACCTGAGAGGAGTGGACCTTTACTCGATCGGGAATTTTCCGCTTGCTATTAATATGCTGGAGAAAGCTGCCTCTCTGGAACCGAATTATGCGCCGACCTGGGCTCATTTGGGCCGGGCTTATACGGCGTATGGATCGCTGCAGGCTGGTGGCCGGGAGTATTACCGGAAAGCGCAAGCCGCTTACGAAAAAGCAATCATGCTCAATCCTGCTTATCCTGAGCCGCGCATCTTTATGGCTAATTTGTTCACTGATACCGGCAGGGTGGAACAAGCCGTGCCGTTGCTGAGGGAGGCTCTGAGAAGCAGCCCGAATAACGCCGAAGCGCACTGGGAGCTTGGCTATGCTTACCGCTTTGGAGGGATGCTGGAGCAATCCATCTTTGAGTGTGAACGCGCACGACAGCTTGATCCCGAAGTAAAGATCAACAGCTCCGCCCTGAACAGTTATCTCTACCTGGGCCAGTACGATAAATTTCTCGGAAGTATGCCCGTTAACGATTCAGGTTATCTATTGTTTTATCGGGGGTTCGGAGAGTATTACAAGGGCAACTGGAAACAGGCAGCAACTTATTTCAATCGCGCGCTTGAAACCTCGCCTTCTCTGCTCCAGGCACAAATTGGCAAGGCTTTAAGCTACGCAATTACCCGTCAGAATGCGGTTGGTCATAAACTCCTGCGAGACACGGAAAGCAAGATTAATGAACGTGGAGTAACGGATGCCGAGTTGCTGTACAAAGTCGCGCAAGCGTATGCCGTCCTGGAGGACAAGTCTTCAGCGCTGCGGATGCTGCAACGCAGTATTGAAGGCGGCTTTTTCTGCGCTTCCTACTTTGAAACCGACCCGCTCCTTGCCGCGCTGCATGAAAACTCTCGATTCAAAGTGCTTTTAAAACAAGCTCACGACCGGCAAAGGCAATTTGAACAACGCTTTTCCCCCACCCGCTCGCTTTGAGCAATGGATGTCTGACCAGTGCGCTTCAGGCATCAGCGATAGTTTGTAAATCAGCGTCCCTTAGGCGTGCCTTCTCCCGTCGCCAGTTTCCCCATAAAACTCGCAGCATCAGGTGGGGATGCATAAGGCTGCTTGGAGGGGCTAGCAGATTAGCGACATTGAGAAATGCAAACGTTAAGGCTTGATCAGTGTGGGCTGCTTTGTGCAGCTTGGCTATATACCAGTTCGTGAATTTGAGCATTGCGCTTCGCTGACCGGTGGCCTCCGGCATACGCAGGTCGCTTCCAGCCGCAATACTCCAGGGAACATCGACAACCTTCGCAGCGCGAGCAAAGAAATGGTAAGACAGTTCCTCGGAGCCCTTACGCAGGGCAGCATTCAATTCCATGGCCTGAAGAGCTGCAACGGACATTCCCTGCCCATAAGTTGGATTGAAGCTTGAGATGGCATCTCCAAACACCAGGTATCCGCCTGGAAAACGCTGCAGGTGTTCATAACGATGCCGCACACTGGCGGGAAACCGTGCCGAGACAGGCTCATCGATCGGCTCGGCATCACGGATCGCGTTATAGATATATGGAGCGGGGAGACTCTTTGCGTAGTCGAGAAAGCCACGAAGTTCGGGCGGCGCATAATTTCCGAAATGACCGCTCAGCGTTACAATCCAGCGATTGCCCTCCTGCGCCAGCATCACTCCACGGCGCTTTCCCTCAAGAGTTGGCTCAATCACGATACCGGCATCATCACTAGAATGTTGGGGGGAGCGACGGAAATGACGGGTGGTGTAGCGCAGGTCAACCTCGACTCGGTCTTCCTTCGGCTTCTGATATCCCATTGCGTCGAGCCATTGAGGCGAGCGCGACCCACGGCCCATCGCGTCAACAACGAGATCCGCTGAGAGCGCCTCGCCGCCCAGTTTGACTCCGATCACGCGGCTATTGTCGGACGTTCCTATTAGCGCCTGCACTTGGCAGTTTTCGCGTAGAAGGACATTCGGTAAACTTTTTACGCGAGCGCGGACTGCTCCTTCCAGAAGAGGACGGCTGGCGCATAAACCATCAAGACCGCTTTTAAAGCGGCTCAGATATCCGCCTCCAAGGCACCAGCGAATATCGCGCACAATGTCTGCCGGCACCGCCCCTGCTTGCACTAATTGGTCCGATATGCCAGGGAACAATGCTTCCAAGACATTGCGTCCGCTACCTAAGATGCCATGCGTATGTCGGCTTTGGGGCACGCCGCGCCGGTGTTCTCCAACCGCCGGGAAACTGTCCCGCTCCACCAGAATTACCTGTTTGTAGTGTTTCGCCAACACACGCGCAGCTAGCAGGCCAGCGATGCTTCCGCCAATGACGATGGCGCAGTTTCGATTGCCGTTTGCAGGTGCATTCATTTTTGATTTACCTCTTGCACTCTACTTATAAAGCGGCAAACGACAGCGTATTTTTTCACGTGGGTAACAACGAAGATAAAAATTAATTTTGATCGGGCGCTTCGGTCAAAGCAAAAGTCATGAGCAAAATACCCTTGACTTTGCCGTTCGGCTATTCCTCCACCTTAGATAGCGTCTTTCCGTGATGAACCCCTCATAGAACTCCCCAGGGATAGCAACTCACATTCATCGTTTTATTCGATGGATTTACTCTAAACTATCTCATTGTCGATATAAGAGGTTCATCGTACTCTTGCTTTAGAGTTTCAGCAAGACCCAGAAAAGCATATGGTTTTTCCTGCTTACGAAATCAGTTCTACGTCACTGACGGAATCGACACACAGGGAGTCCGCACACCCGCATCTCAAAGGTCCTTCCCTGCTTCGAAGATTGTTGCGGGCCGAGAAGCATGATCTTTGGATCACAGTCATCTATTCAATCGTCATCGGGCTTATTTCTCTTGTAGTTCCTATCGCCACGCAGGCGGTCGTTAACACTGTGGCGTTCGGCACAGTTCTGCAGCCGCTCGTCGTGTTGACAGTGATTGTATTTTTGGCTCTGGGGTTTTCGGCTGTTCTGCAGGTGCTGCGGACCTGGATCGTTGAGGTCCTGCAACAGCGGCTATTTGTGAGAATTTCAGGTCACATTACGAACAAGCTCCTGAAAACCAGTGTCAAGACCCTGGCAGCCCGTCGTGGCCCGGAACTCGTCAACCGCTTTCTGGAGGTAGCCACGCTCCAGAAAGCTACCTCCGTGCTGCTGGTAGATGGTCTCTATTACCTCGCAAATTATCTTCTCTGCTGCGCTTCTTGCCGTTTACCATCCCTGGCTGCTCGGCTTTGACCTGATCCTGTTAGTGCTCATCAGTATATTTTTGTTCGGATTCGCACGTTCCGGGGTGGTCACAAGCATTGCGGAATCCCACACTAAGTATGAACTGGTGCCTGGTTCGAAGAACTGGCGCGATATCCGGCCCTATTCCGTTCATCGATTAGCGCGGATTACGCCGTCGGCAGAACGGGAAATCTTCTGAAACTTTACCTGAAGAACCGACGCGCCCATTTTTCCGTGCTTTTGAAGCAGATCACTGGATTTCTCACTATTCACGCGCTGAGCAGCGCCGCTCTTCTCGGAATCGGCGGCTGGCTCGTGATTCAACGCCAATTGACCCTCGGCCAGCTAATCGCGGCGGAGCTGGTTGTAAATCTGATGTTGAGTTCTCTTTCGAAGTTCGGCAAGCAGTTGGAAACCTACTATGACCTGCAGGCGGCCATGGACAAGCTTTGTTATCTGACCGACCTTCCAACAGAACCAGAAGGTCATAACCCCTTGGCGTCATCCGATGCCGGAATGGCTGTCACTCTCCGGAACCTCACAGCCCATCATACGGACGGCAACGAACTCTTCCACGGAATCAATCTGCGTATCACTCCGGGTGAACGGATCGCCTTGCAGGGTCCGGCGGGCAGTGGCAAGAGCACTCTTCTCGATTGCATTTGCGGTTTAGAGCCGCCTGACGATGGAGCGGTCGAAATCGACGGACAG
>JAFAZU010000198.1 GCA_019239585.1 Acidobacteriaceae bacterium | reverse complement strand
CAGCCGGTTGCGACAAAGCAAAAATCAAACTCATCGTTAACCGTTATGGACCGGAAGCCGGAATCGAGAAGCAGGCACTAGCAGAGGCTTTGCAGAGACCCATGTTTCACATATTGCCGAACGATTCTGAAGCGGCGCAGCAGGCGATCTTTGACGGCAAAGCTGTCCATCCGCGCTCCCGATTGGGTAAGAGCTTGGAAGAGTTAGGGGCGCGGCTGCTGGGCAAACCGGATAGTTTAAAGCCCCGTTGCTCCTGGTCCACGTTTTTGTTTAAAAGTTAACGTAACAGCCTCGCTTGTTACGATTGAATCTTAAACTCCCTTCTTGACCGGAATGAATGGCCCTTCGTTTTTATAACACCCTGACGCAGGAGTTAGAGGTTTTCCATCCGCTGCACGACAACACGGTTCGCATGTACACCTGCGGCCCGACTGTCTATAACTTTGTCCACATCGGTAACTTCCGCACCTTTACATTTCAGGACATTCTGCGGCGCTGGCTGCGATATCGCGGCTACGGGCTCGATCACGTCATGAACGTGACGGACGTGGACGACAAAATCATCATCAACGCCGCTAAAGAGAACAAGTCGATTGAAGACTACACCGCCGGCTTCACCAAAGCGTTTTTTGAGGATGCAGCCGCCCTGCGCTTGGAGCAGCCCGAACACGTTGCGCCCGCCACGGATCACATCGGCGACATGGTGAAGGCTATTGAAGAATTAGCCGCCAAGGGCTACACGTACGATAGCGAAGGTTCGACTTATTTCCGCATCGCGGCTTTTCCCGATTACGGCAAACTGTCGCACAACGATTTCAGCGGCATTCGGGCCGGAGCGCGCGTCGATGTGGATGAATACGATAAGGCGGACGCCCGGGATTTCGTGCTTTGGAAAGCCAAGAAGGGGGATGAACCATCCTGGCCGACTCCCTTTGGCGACGGACGCCCCGGCTGGCATATTGAATGCTCCGCTATGGCTATGAAATACCTGGGCCAAACGCTTGACATTCATGCGGGCGGCGTCGATCTCGTTTTCCCTCACCACGAAAATGAAATCGCGCAATCGGAGTCCATTACCGGACGTCCCTTTTCCCGTTTCTGGCTCCACTCGGAACACCTGCATATTGAGTCGCAGAAGATGTCGAAGTCGCTCGGTAACTTTTATACCCTGCGCGATCTGTTGGAAATGGGATACCAGCCCGAAGCGATTCGTTATCTGCTGGCCTCCGTACCTTATCGCAAGAAGCTGAATTTCACCTTTGAAGGCCTGAAAGCCGCCTGGCGCAGCATCGAACGTTTGCGCGATTTTGAACTGCGGCTGGCCTCGACTAAGCTTCCTTCCGGCTGCAACGAAGCCCTCAGCGAACGCTCGCGTGAAGCCATCCGGCAGTTCGAAGCAGGCATGGATGACGACCTGAACACGGCGGAAGCCCTGGCCGCTATCTTCGAATATGTGCGCGCCATTAACACCGCTATTGACGAGAATCAGTTTCAGGAGGACAACCGGTGGGAAGCCGCCAAGGTATTGGAGCTTTTTGACAGCGTTTTCGATGTTTTGAAGCCTTCCGAACGTCCGCCAGCTTCGGCGGAGAATGGAAGCCCTGCAAGTCCGCTTTTAGCTGATACGCAAATTGAAGCGCTCATTGAAGAGCGCAATCAGGCTAAGAAAAGCCGCAACTTCAAACGCGCGGACGAAATCCGCGCAGAGCTACAAGAAAGGGACATACTCCTGGAAGATACCAAGGATGGAGTCCGCTGGAAACGAAAATGAACTTTGAATCGCAGGTCGTCCACATTGGCGACCGCAAACGACGGAAGGGCGTTCCCGTTCCTTCCACCACACCCATTCATCTCAGCACGACTTATTTCTATGAGTCTGCCGCCACGCTGGACCGTGTGATGGGCCATGAAGAGGAAGGCTTCTCTTATGCCCGCTATGCCAACCCGACCAATCACGCTCTGGAGGAACTGACAACCTCCCTGGAGCGGGGTCACGGCTCGTTGGCGACTGCCAGCGGAATGGCCGCTGTCCAGATCGCTCTGCAAGCCGCCTTGACGGACCGTCCGCATACGATTCTAGCTTCGGATTCCATTTACGGGGCCAGCGTCAACCTGCTGGATCAGGTGTTCGGAGCTTTTGATACAAAGGTCAAGTACATTGACGTTTGCAATTTTGATTTAGTCAAAAAGACCGTCGAACAAGTCCAGCCTGGTTGTATTTTCCTCGAAAGCATCTCTAATCCGCTTCTGCGGGTCAGCCAGATGGATAAAATTGCTGAATT
>JAFAZU010000362.1 GCA_019239585.1 Acidobacteriaceae bacterium | reverse complement strand
ACGGCGAGCCTCCTCGTTCCGTCTGTGTTGCGCCAAAGAGCTGAATACGTGTCGCCGTATGAGTCAGTCGAGCGCATCCGGGACTTTTTCGCGGCCTCACCGGCAGCGGTCCGAATATCCGGCTTTTTAATTTTCGGTTCCGCCATTTCCCTGGGGTTATATACAGCAACTGTGGTCAGTCGGCTCGGATTCTTGGGCGTGCGTGCCGCAGGCACGTATATTACGCTCTTTGGTGGATGGATGGCCGCCGGCGCCTTAGCTGTCTGCGGCGTGTTGGTGTGGATTCTTTCCTTGCCCGCAGTAGTTGCCTCGCTCAGTGTGGTTCAGGCGGTGAATTTTCTCAGTTTCCTGTTCGGAGGCATGGTCTTCGCGGTCGGCTCCGGTCTCCTCATTGCCGGCCTTTCGGTTACTGGTGGCCTCTCGAAGCTGCTGCCCAGAACTGTAGCGGTGATGGGTCTCGTGCTGGCGCTCAGCGGCGAGTTGTCGAGTCTCAGCCTGCTCACCCATCCGGCCACTGTGTTTTTACCCATGACCCGGTTTGGAGGGCTGTTGTGGCTGATCGTGGCCGCTGTGCTGCTGCCCCAAAAACGTAGGGAGGAGGGAGATCATGCCTGATGTTCAAAATGCGAGACCATCGCCGAATGGCGAGGCAATTCCGGACGGCCCTGCGCGCCAGGGGAGCCTTTTCACCGACTTTTGGAGGGATCTCCTCTACGCGATCCGGACCTTGGGGAAAAAGCCAGTATTTATTGCTTTTGTGGTTCTGACGCTCGCTTTGGCCTTGGGTGCGAATACGACGGTTTTCACCGTCATCAACACCTTGCTGCTGAATCCGCTCCCGGTGCCGAGATCGCCCGAGCTCGTGAGCGTCAATCGCACACAGTGGGGAACAGTCGCGAAAGCGAGTCAGCCGCTTCCGCTCTCCTATGCTGACTTCCAAGACATTCGATCCAGAGCCACAGTGTTCCGTTTGCTGGCCGCTTATTCCTCGCCACACGGAGTGACTTGGCAAGCACAGAGCAGCTCGCAAGGATTGTTCCTCGAGCTGGTCACTGGAAATTATTTCCCGACGCTCGGGCTCACCCCGGCCCGAGGGCGTTTCTTTTTGCCGGAAGAAGACGGCGCTCCGGGAGCACACCCCGTCGCTGTCATGAATTACGGCACGTGGCGCCTGCGCTTTGGAGCTGATCCTAGCATCCTTGGCAGGACTTTACGCTTGAACAACGTGGTCGTTATCATTATTGGCGTCGCGCCGGAGCATTTTATTGGAGTCAATGCCATTTTCGGCCCCGATCTCTGGGTGCCAGCTGCCATGGCCGAACCACTCTTTCCCACCGAAATGGCGAAGGTTTTTACGGATCGCAGCAAAGCGCTTCTTCAAGGCATCGGCCGATTGCGGCCGGGCGTGACGCCGGCACAGGCGCGAGTTAATCTCGCGGAAGTCGCTGCCGACCTCGCCCGCGAACATCCAGCAACCGAGGAAGGCCGCACCGTCACTCTGCAACCGATCCGCGACGTACTATTCGCGAACAACGGGGCGCGCTCCGGGTCCGTTCTTTTCGGCAGCGTGGGACTGTTCGTTGTGGTTGGCATGATCTTGCTCATCGCCTGTTCCAATGTCGCCAATTTACTACTGGCACGCGCCGCGGGCCGGCATCAGGAGATGGCCGTGCGGCTTGCCCTGGGCGCCCACCGTGGGAGGCTTCTGCGGCAGTTGCTCACGGAGAGTCTTCTGCTTGGCGCTCTCAGTGGAGCCGCCGGACTGCTATTCGCCTACACAGCCCTTCCTTTGCTGCGTCATGCGCTGCCTGCAGGCGCCAACTTCGTCGTGCCGAAGTTCGATGCCACCGTCTTTCTCTTTGCACTCCTCGTCTCGCTCTTCACCGGTCTGCTATTCGGCACCTTACCCGCATTAAAAGCCACCGACGTCCCGCTGGCGGAGATTTTGAAGGAAGAGGCGAGAACCATGGGCAGGAGCCGCGGGAAGGTAACGCTCGCGAATGTGTTGTTGATCGGACAAGTCGCCTTCTCCTTCCTGCTGCTAGTGTTGGCAGGCCTGTTTTTGCGAAGCATCGAGCGGGCCTATACAATTGATCCCGGGTTTCAGACGGCACATCTTGCCATTTTTATGACCAGTCCGGGGCAAGCCGGATATAATCAACCGCGAACCAAGGCCTTCTACCGAGAGGTCCGCGAGCGTGTCTTGAGGATTTCGGGCGTGAAATCTGTCTCCTGGGCCTCGAATCTACCGCTGTGGGCCCGACCGGCGGCCACAGTAGAAGTCGAAGGACACCAGAAGCGATCTCGATCGGACACGATCACGACTGTCGTCAACACGGTGGGCCGTGACTACTTCCCGACAGCGGGCGTAGCCATTGACCGCGGCCGACCGTTTACGGAAATTGACCAAGAGAACGCAACGCCTGTGGCGATTGTGAACGAGAAAATGGCTCATGATAACTGGCCGGATCAAGACCCTATCGG
>JAFAZU010000359.1 GCA_019239585.1 Acidobacteriaceae bacterium | reverse complement strand
CTGAGCTCGGCGAGTTTGCCCTTCAATTCAGCGTTGCTTCCAAGCAGGCGCGAACGTTCGGCTGTCAGCCGCTCGGTTTCCCGGAGCAGGTGCGTTCTCCGATCTGTCAGGTCCTGTAGCTGCCCTCGCAAGCGGGCTTTGTGCGCGTCTGCCGCACGCACGCGCTCCTCAATGCTTGCTAAATGGGCGCGAAGAGCGGCGTGCTCCTCACCTGCTTGCGCCACTGCTGCCCGTAGGTCGCTCACTTTCTCCCGTGCTGCTTCGAGATTGTGTTCACTGTCCGCTCTTGCCTGCTCTAGCTGTCCGAGCGCTTCACCGTCACGAGTGAGCGCCTCCCGAAGCCGGATATGGTCCTGCGCCAAGCGGTCCAACTCGAGCCGGGCATGGGCCAGGCTCGACTGCGCCCGGTTTCGGTCCTCATCCAACTTGCGACTTTCATGATCGAGCGCCAGCACATTTTTTTCCTGGGCCTGCTGTCTACTCCGCAGAGATTCCTGCTGCTCCGTCAGGTTTGCGATGACGCTTTCCAGATCCGCGATCGTAGTTTGCAGCGCCTCCAGTTGAGCTTTCCGGGTCCTTTCCTGTTGTGATACTTCGCGCAACTCACGCTTCAACGCCAGCGGCCCCACGCCCGTTTTCTTGCCGCCGCTAACTGCCTGACCGTGGTAGTTGACGCCGTCACGCGTGAGAAACCAGCAATGCGGAAACTGCTGGGCTAGTTGGTAGGCTTGATGGCGGTCATCTACTACGTAAGTGTTTTGTATGCGCTGCAATCCACCGAGCGGCATATCACCTAAGCCGTTCGTGAGCCGCAAGACAGTTGTCAAGGGCTGCAACGTTCCGGCTTCTGTCGGCCGTTGCGGCAGATCGCGCGTCCCCCCATCCGCTACGCCGTCCTCCACCAGAAAGGTGGCCCGACCATCCAGATCGCTGCGAATCAGTTCAATGCCGTGTTCCGCATCCTCCCAACCTCGGACGACGACGTACTCCAGTTCGTCATGCAGAAATTCTTCAACGGCCTTTTCGAGTTGCGGATCAACCTCCAGGAAGTCAGCCAGCACGCCGACCGGTTGCAGGTTTTGCGCCCTGCCCTTTTCCACTGCCGTGAACAGGCGCTTAACTGTTTCGGTCGTGTAGCTATGGTGCTGGATGATCTCTTCGAGTGAATCTCGGCGCGCCTTGATACGTGAATACTCGCCCCGCAACTCATCGAGGGCCCGACGATTTTCGTTCAGCGCCAGGCGGCTCTCTCCCAGCTTTCCCTCCACGCTTTGGCGCTCGCCCGTAAGGGAAAGCAGTTCAGCTTGCTGCCCTTGCAGACGCTCCGAGAGTTGAGTTTTCGAAAGGGAAAGACGCGCCAGCTCGCCTTGGGAGTGCTCTTCCTCGTTTTTGGCCCGCACCGCTTCTCGGTCTGCTGACGCTAATTGCGCCTCCCTTTGTGCGATGCGGTTCTTGACGGCCGCTGCTTCGCCGAGGGTTCGCATTACAGCCTGCCGCGACGCTTCCAGCGCCCGCTCGCCTTCCGCTAGTTCATTCTGGGCTTCAGCGCGCTCAGCCGCTTTTTCCTCCAACTCCTCCCGTGCGCGCCCGCTCTCCTCCGTCAACGTTTGGAGTTCGGCGGTTTGTTTTTGGAGCTCACGCGCACGCTCCTCTCCCTGCTGCTCCAGGATGTATCCTTCCTGTTTGCCCGAACCGACGCGCTTTCCGATCTCTTCAATCTGCCTGGTCTGGTAGTCCAGTTTTCCACGGCTGCGCTCCAGCTCCAGGTGCAGATCGGCTAAATTCCTTCGTTCGGCAGTCAGCGCCTGTTCCGTGCCATACAGAGTTTCCCCCACGCTGGCCTGGTCCCTTTCGCGCTTTCCTATTGCCGCCTGCATCTCTGTCAATTCTTCCGAAATACCATGGAGATCAGCGGTCAGCCGCGCCGTTTGACCTTCGAGAATACGGAACCGAACCGAGAGCAGTTG
Organism: Acidobacteriaceae bacterium; assembly: GCA_019239585.1. Taxonomy (GTDB): domain Bacteria; phylum Acidobacteriota; class Terriglobia; order Bryobacterales; family Bryobacteraceae; genus Bog-105. The sequence continues at coordinate 2,258 of JAFAZU010000359.1, read as the reverse complement.
CCGCAGAATCGCCATGCCTTCCTCTTTGAGTTCGGTGAAGCGCTTGGTTTTCGCGGCCTGACGCTTTAATGAGTTAACCTGCCGGCTGACTTCTTCCAGAATGTCGAAAACACGCGACAGGTTTCCTTTGGCGCTTTCCAGCTTAGCCTCGGCAAGCCGCTTGCGGGTTTTAAATTTGGTAATACCCGCCGCCTCTTCAATCACGTTCCGGCGGTCTTGCGGTTTGTTGCTGAGAATCTGGCCGATGCGGCCCTGCTCAATAATGGCATAGCTTTCCGGTCCTAGCCCGGTACCCAGAAAGAGATCCTGAATATCGCGAAGACGGGCCAGCTTGCCGTTAATCAGATATTCGCTATCACCGGAACGGTAAAGCCGTCGTGTAATGGTGATTTCACCAAGACGTTCGGCGGCTTTGACTGCATCGGGCTTAACTGGCGCAATTTCTGATTCTTTCCCGTCAACCGCAGCGGGAGCTTTGGCCTCTTCCGGTATCAGCGTCATCGTGACCGAGGCCATGCCTAACGCTTTTTTGTCGCGCGTGCCGGCAAAGATAACGTCCTCCATGCGGGCACCTCGGAGGGTTTTTGCCGATTGTTCGCCGAGCACCCAACTGATGGCGTCGCTCAGATTCGATTTGCCGCAACCATTCGGACCCACTACGGCAGCGATGCCCTGGCCGTTGAACTTCATCTCTGTACGGTCGTAAAAGGACTTAAATCCTTGGATTTCAACTCGCTTCAGCTTAAGCAAAACGTTTCCTCAGCAATATGTTTCAATTTCCTCCATAATATCGAGAGTGGGACACATTCAAACAATATACTTGCAATTAGATTTCGAAGCGACCGTGCTCACATCTAATAAGCAGACATGCCTTATGTGACGAATCGGGGTGCCAGGCTTTATTGGGAGGAGCATGGCAGCGGCCCGCCGGTTCTGCTGATTATGGGCCTCAGCTTCACCCTGGAAATGTGGTTCCGGGTGGTGCCCCATCTGATTCAATCTTACCGGGTAATCCTGTTTGACAATCGCGGCATAGGCCGGAGCGACGTGCCTCGAGGGCCGTACACGATACCGACCATGGCCAGCGATGCGATTGCCGTTCTGGATGCTGCGGGCGTGGCGGCCGCTCATGTTGTGGGCGCTTCCATGGGAGGCATGATTGCGCAGGAACTCACTTTACGCTACCCCGAACGAGTACACAGTCTGATCCTGGGTTGCACTGCTTGTCGGGGTTTGTTCAGCAAGTGGCCGAACTTCCGGAAAGGCCCTAATCAGATTGGCTGGTTCCGGGCCGACCGTCTGCAGCGCGAACGAGGGATGCGCCAGATGCTCTATGCCGTCGACACTCTTGAGGAATTAATTGAGGAAGATATCGGAATACGCTGCCGGTGCAACTGGACTTACAAAGGCGTACTGAGCCAACTGGCTGGTATTCTGTTGTGGAGTTCCTACCGCCGCTTGCCTTCCATTAAGGCGCCGACCTTAGTCGTACATGGCGAGGAGGATCACCTGCTTCCTCCGCAAAACGGCCAGCTCGTCGCCTCACGCATTCCCGGTGCGCGTTTTGAACTAATGCCCCGTGCCGGTCACATCTTCATAACCGACCAACCGGAAACCACCATGCGGCATCTTCTCGGGTTTCTTCAACAGGTAAGCGAAGAGATGGCTGAACCTTTACAGCCGGTCACTGCGTTCCCGGATCTGAAGAAGGCAAAATTGGAAACGGAGCCGCGAACGCAGTGACCGGCTGGGCAGGCTCCCCTCCCATGCAAACTGCTTTAGTACTGTACTAAACCCCGACACCACTCGCTGACGGCAGACTCTGGGCAGGTAAACGACGTACGCGGAAGCCGAGGGCAATTAACAGAACACCAAAAATCAGGCCATAGCCAGCCAGAACCCAGACAAAGAAAAGGACGCCGGCAAACGGCTGTGCAAAGAGGGTGATCCCTAATAGAATCGAAAGCACACCGCTCAGAATTAAGAGCCACTCTCCCTGAATGTGTCGCCGTAGGCGAATGGCCGCAGAAATCTCCAGAATGCCGGTAACGACAGCCCAAAACGCCATAATCGTTACAAAAATAGCTGCTGTCGCGAGTGGAAACAGAATAGCATAGAGCCCAACCAGAATTCCTATAACTCCCTCCAGCAGAAATGCTCCCCAGCGCCGGTGACCTTGCACAGCTTTGATCGTGGATACGATTGCCAGTACGCCGTCAAACAGCGCATAAAATCCAAAAATCGTGGCGAGCACCGCC
>JAFAZU010000345.1 GCA_019239585.1 Acidobacteriaceae bacterium | reverse complement strand
TGCTTCGGCGGGTAAGTCTTCTAAGAAGTAGCTCTTATCGCTGGATTTTTACCATCTCGTGCTATGCATTTCATCCCATAGCTTGTGGTAAAGCTCCTGTACCTTCGGGTCTATGTTGTACTCTCGCGGCAGGTGGTTGACTTCGATCAGTTTGACGACATCGGCGTAATCTTGCGCCCGTTGAATGCCACGACCAATGTAGGTAGACAGTTTGGCAGAGATCAAACTTTGTAGCGCCAGAATTTGAGGCTTGTCAGATACGTGTGTGGGCATAGGTAAGGTAAGCGGCCCCGGGTCGACCTTGCTCCCGCCTGGCAGAAGGTCGATCTCTACCCTTGTCTCTCGATCCGTTACCGTCATTTTGGAACCGGGATTCGCCTGGAAACCATTCATGGCTAGTTTTTCACGAGCAAACCCAACATCCGGCACAATCACATCCACATCCACAGTGAAACGGGGGTAGCCATGTTCTTGGACAGCAAATCCGCCGCAAACGTAGTGGGGAATGCCGAAGAGCTTCAGCACCTTCAATGCTTTAAGAAGCGTTTTTTCAATGTTCGTGGAGCCGCTGGATTTCCTCAAGAATGCTGCCTGTTCTCGGAACTGAGCGAAGGTACTCATCACCGCGTTACTCCAATATATAAATACCCCTAGCTTGACACCGGAGCTTCACTCAACACGTCTGTTCAGATGGAGAGTGTACTGTGGCCAAGGTACTTGGGGCGTGTTTTCTCTTGGCGCTGGCTGCACAAAAGTTGCCAGCGCAGGGGTTGTGCAGATCAGTAGTATGGCAGGTACATCCGCAGAGATTGACACGCATGGGAATAGCCGGGATTAGTCCGGTAGTTCAAGCACTCATCGAAGATCCAAATAACGAATAATTCGGTTCATTTACTGATTCAAGTACTTATCTATCGCCTCCGCAGCCTTACGGCCTTCCGCGATGGCCCAAACCACTAAAGATTGACCACGCCGGGCGTCTCCGGCTGAGAAGATGCCGGGAATGGATGTTGTGTAGGTCCCGTCGGTTTTGATGTTTCCCCGGCTATCCAACTCTAGCGGTAGCTGCTCCAGTAAACCGTTTCGGACCGGACCGGCGAAGCCGATAGCAATCAGCACCAGATCGACATCCAGGTAAAACTCGCTGTCAGGAACACGTTCGAGCTTTGGTTTGGGACCGACGCGTACACAGTGCAGCTTCTTGACATTTCCCTGCTCGTCTCCGCTGAAATGAGTTGTCAGAACGCTCCATTCACGGACCCCGCCCTCCTCATGGGCGGCTTCCATACGCAGTTGCAAGGGCCATAAAGGCCAAGGCGTGCTTCCGTGGCGAGTTTCCGGAGGCATCGGGTGGATCTGCAACTGGTGGACGGAGGCGGCTTTTTGGCGGTGGGCGGTTCCCAGGCAGTCGGCCCCTGTGTCGCCCCCGCCAATGATAATGACCCGCTTGCCGGCGGCTACGATTTCTTCCTTGCCGGTAAAGTGGTCGCCTGCCCCGCGTTTGTTTTGCTGAACGAGGTAATCCATCGCAAAATGGATGCCCTTTAGATCGCGTCCGGGAATTTGGACGTCACGGGGCTGCTCGGCTCCCATGGCCAGCAGCACCGCATGGTAGTCGCGTTGCAAATCCTGAGCGGTGATGTCCCATCCCACGTGAACATTGGTCTGGAAAGCGACACCTTCGGCGCTCATTTGTTCGAGGCGGCGGTCGATGATGTGCTTTTCCATTTTGAAATCGGGAATTCCATAACGGAGCAGTCCGCCAATACGGTCGTGCCGTTCCAGAACAGTAACCGAGTGTCCAAGGCGGTTCAACTGTTGAGCGGCGGCCAGTCCTGCCGGACCTGATCCGATAATTGCCACCCGCTTTCCAGTGCGGCGCAAGGGCGGTTCCGGATGAACCCAACCTTCCGCGAAGGCGTGATCGATAATCTTCTGTTCAATGACCTTAATAGTGACGGACGGCTCGTTAATGCCGAGCACGCAGGCGGCTTCGCAGGGAGCGGGACAGATGCGACCCGTAAATTCCGGGAAGTTGTTGGTTGCGTGCAGGGTGCGGATCGCTTCGCGCCAGCGGTTCCGATAAACCAAGTCATTCCAATCCGGGATGTAGTTGTTGACCGGGCAGGCGGTGTGACAGAAAGGTACGCCGCAATCCATGCAGCGCGCGGCTTGCTGATTGGCTTTGGTATGCGGAAAATCCTGATAAACCTCAAACCAGTCATTCACGCGCTCCAAAACAGGGCGGCGCTCGGGCGTTTCACGCGTGTATTCGAGAAAACCTGTTGCTTTACCCATCTCGCTACCTTACCCTGTCGCCAGCAGCTACAGCAATAGTCAATGGCTCCATAGCTACCGGCATTTTTCTTCCAGTAAGATCGGCCTGCGCCAAAACTCGTTTATATTCGTGCGGGAACACCTTAATAAAATGCGGCAGCGATCCTGCCCAGTCCGCCAGCAAACGACGTCCAAGCGGGCTGTTTGTGTATTCAACATGTTTTCGGATCAGATACTCCAGTTTGGCGATGTCTTCTCGTTCAAATAATGGTTCGAGATCAACCCCGGAACGGTTGCAGCGATAGCGGACAAAATCTCCGTTCGGATCGAAGACATACGCCAGGCCACCGCTCATTCCCGCCGCGAAGTTGCGCCCGGTTTGGCCGAGGACCACCACGGTTCCATTCGTCATGTATTCGCAAGCATGGTCGCCTACACCTTCGACAACTGCAGTCGCTCCCGAATTGCGAACGGCAAAGCGTTCACCCGCTACGCCGCTGAAGTAGGCTTCTCCCGCCGTCGCTCCATAAAGCACGGTATTACCGATCAGAATGTTTTCTTCCGGGGCAAAGGTGGAGTTTCGAGGCGGATAAACGGCAATCTTTCCGCCGGAAAGACCCTTTCCAGTGTAATCGTTCACATCGCCCTCCAGAACCAAAGTGACGCCTTTGGCAAGAAACGCCCCGAAGCTTTGCCCGGCGGACCCGTTGAAGCAGATACGGATTGTGTCTTCCGGCAGACCACCCGAGCCATGACGACGCGCAATCTCGCCGCTTAACATTGTGCCGACGGCCCGGTGAGTGTTGCGGATGGGCATATTAAACTCAATAGGCGCTCCCGTTTCAATAGCCGTCTTCGCCTGTTGGAGCAAACTGTGATCGAGTGCTTCTTCAAGGCCGTGATCCTGCTTCTTCGTACAGCGCCGTCCGACGCGGCCCGGAACTTGCGGATTGTACAGCATGGAGGTGAAATCAAGACCGCGCGCTTTCCAGTGGTCAACAGCGGGACGCATCTCAATCATGTCCACGCGGCCAATCATCTCGTCCATCGTGCGGAAGCCGAGATCAGCCATCCATTCGCGCACCTGTTCAGCGACGAAAAAGAAGTAATTAATGACGTGCTCCGGAGTGCCCGCGAACTTCTTACGCAATTGGGGGTTTTGCGTAGCGATGCCGACCGGGCAGGTATTGAGGTGGCATTTGCGCATCATGATACAGCCCATCGCCACAAGCGGGGCGGTGGAGAAACCAAACTCTTCTGCGCCGAGCAAAGCAGCGATCACAACATCACGCCCGGTTTGCAGCTTGCCGTCTACCTGGACGCGGATGCGGCTGCGCAGGTCGTTCATGACAAGAACCTGTTGAGTTTCGGCAAGTCCGAGTTCCCACGGCACGCCAGCATGTTTGATAGACGTTAGCGGAGAAGCGCCTGTGCCTCCATCGTAGCCGCTGATGAGAACGAGATCAGCATGAGCTTTGGAAACCCCGGCAGCTACGGTTCCCACGCCGACTTCAGCCACCAGCTTGACTGAAATGCGCGCGGCAGGATTCGCGTTTTTCAGATCATAGATCAATTGCGCTAAGTCTTCGATGGAGTAGATGTCATGGTGCGGCGGAGGTGAGATCAAACCGACGCCGGGAATCGAGTGACGCACGCGGGCGATATTCTCGTCAATTTTGTGGCCGGGAAGTTGTCCGCCTTCGCCCGGCTTTGCTCCCTGAGCGACTTTAATTTGCAGTTCGTTGGCATTCACCAGGTAATTAGTAGTGACACCGAAGCGGCCGGAAGCAACTTGTTTGATGGCGCTGCGTTTCGAGTCGCCATTCGGCAGGGGAATGAAACGTGCTTCGTCCTCCCCGCCCTCGCCGGTATTCGAGCGTCCACCGATGCGGTTCATGGCAATCGCCAAAGTTTCGTGAGCTTCGGCGCTGATGGAGCCGAACGACATAGCGCCCGTGGCGAAACGCTTCACAATCTCGGCAGCAGGTTCCACTTCGTCGAGCGGAACGGGGCGCGGCACCTTTTTTAATTGCATGAGACCGCGTAAAGTGCAGAGCTTTTCGTTCTGCTCGTCCACAAGTTTTGCGTATTCCTGGAACGTTTCGTAGCGCCCCTGCTGAACGGCATGCTGGAGCTTGCTGACAGTCAGCGGATTCAACAAATGATACTCACCGGTAGCGCGGTATTGATATTCACCGCCCACGGCCAACTCCGTTTCCGAGTCGGAGAGCGGGCGGAAGGCGAACCGGTGCTTGGCAATGGCTTCCGCAGCGAGCACATCGAGACCGATGCCTTCAATGCGTGAGGCAGTGCCGGTGAAGTACTCCTCTACAAGTGCCTTGTTGAGCCCGACGGCTTCGAAAACCTGCGCTCCACGATAGCTTTGCAGGGTGGAGATGCCCATCTTGGAGAAAACTTTCAGCAACCCCTTGTTAACGGCTTTGACGTAATTCTTGATAGCTGTCCCGGCTGTGACTCCGTTGGGCAGGTCGCCGTTGCCGGCTAATTGTTCGATGGTTTCGATAGCCAGATACGGGTTGACGGCGCTGGCTCCATAGCCAATCAGCAGGCAGTAGTGCATGACTTCACGCGGCTCGCCGGACTCAATGATAAGAGCGACGCCGGTGCGGGTGCCTTCACGCACCAGATGATTATGCACGGCAGTAAGAGCCAATAACGACGGAATGGGGGCGTACTCTTCATCCACGCCTCGGTCTGACAAAATGAGCAGCGTATAGCCCGCTTTGATGGCGAGCGAGGCGCGGCGGCAAAGCCCATTAAGGGCGCGTTTCAAACCGGTCTCACCTTCATGCGCGCTGAACGTGGTAGGCAAGGTGGAGGCCAGCAGATCGCCGCGCGAAACACGCCGGAGCTTTTCGAGTTCGCGGTTGGTCAGAATCGGCTGCGGCATTTTGAGCGTGTGGCAATGCTCCGGGGTTTCGGTCAGCATGTTGCGCTCGGTTCCGATGTAGCTGGTCAGTGACATCACCAGTTCTTCGCGGATGGGATCGATGGGCGGATTGGTCACCTGCGCGAATAACTGCTTGAAGTAGTTAAACATCAACTGCGGTTTGTCGGACAGGCAGGCAAGCGGCGTATCGGTTCCCATCGAACCAATCGCTTCTTCACCGTTGGCAGCCATCGGTGAGACCAGCAGGCGA
>JAFAZU010000160.1 GCA_019239585.1 Acidobacteriaceae bacterium | reverse complement strand
GCGCTGAGTGATTTGTTCGACTTTTATTTGGAAGCGCCGGGATTTATGGGCGGCGGCTACGATAAGGCGCAAGCTGTGGCCGAGCGCATTGCCGCTATTGATCCGCCGGAAGGTTATTACGTAAAAGCTCAGCTTGCGAAAAAGCGTAAAGAGCTTGGCGCGGCGGAACAGCACTTCCGGAAAGCGGTGGCGGTGGCTCCTCATGAGGTCGGCCATTTAATTACGCTGGCAAAGTTTCTGGCGGACCAAGGACGCATTAACGAGAGCGACGCCGTGTTCCAGCAGGCTGAAAAGGTGAAGCCGAATGCGCCGGAAGTTTGGTTTGCGCGGGCCGATGTACTCATTAAAGAAAAGCGCAATTTACCCGAGGCCAAAAACCTGCTGCAGAAGTACGTGAAAGCGCAGATCACCGTTGATGATCCGCCGAAACAGGAGGCTGCCCGGCTCCTGAAGCAAGTTCAGTAATGAACATTTCTGAGGCGGTTAGCTTCAGCTTACAGGCTCTGCGAGCAAACCGCCTTCGTACATTTCTCACCGCGTTGGGCCTGATTATTGGCAACGCTTCTGTCATTCTCGTTGTTACCATCTCTCTTGCCAGCAGGGATCTCATTCTGGATCAGATACGCGGGATCGGCTCGAATTTGGTGTACGCTAGCTACGAGGCGGGCGGCCAGAATACCGCGAAAGTAGAAGCAGATTTCGTCAAGCGCGCCGATGTGCAGGCCCTTCGTGACACTCTCGGCAATCGCATCGTGGCTGCTACTGCCGTGATGCCAAGCACAGACCAGATTGTGGTTAACGGCAAGGTTCGCCAAGTCACCGTGGATGGCGTGGATGAGAATTATGCGCTGGTCCGGAACCTGGAAATTTTGACAGGCCGGAAGTTTGACGAGAGCGACATTGCGCTACGGGAGCGGGTCGCCATCTTGAGCGAGAAACTAGCTATCCGAATGTTCGGAAATCTGGAAGCGGCGCTGGATCAAGTCATTAAAATCAATCAGCTTCAGTTTACGGTAATCGGCACTTTCCGGGAACGAACGAGCACCATGGGCCAGGGCGAGATTCTGGATGAAACCATTCTGCTTCCACTTTCGGTGATGCAGTATTTTATGCAATTTGAGCGGATCGAGCCGGTTTACCTGCAAGTCCGCAATGCGGCGGATGTGCCGCAAGTCACGGAGGAAGTCGAGCAGATCCTGCAGCGCCGCCATCGGCCGGGGGCCAGCTATAATGTGCAGAATCTGAAAGCCATTCTGGATACGGCGGATTCCATCGCTACGGTGCTGACAATTGTACTGATCATTGTTTCGGCCATCGCGCTGGTCATTTCCGGGATCGGCATTATGAACATCATGTTAGTAACGGTGACGGAGCGAACGCGCGAGATTGGGTTGCGCATGGCCGTCGGCGCGTCGCGCCGGGAAGTGCTGCTGCAATTTCTGGTCGAGTCCGTGATGATTAGTTTGGCCGGTGGAACAGTAGGAATCGTGATCGGGCTGCTTCTGCCGCTGAGTGTACGGCTGTTCACGAACCAGGTGCAAGTGCCGATCTCACCATTATCTGTTTTAGTGGCGTTTGCAGTTTCGTTCATGGTAGGGGTTGGGTTCGGACTTTTACCGGCACGTCGCGCTTCGCAACTCAACCCGACCGAAGCGCTCCGGTACGAATAATTTCAGTAACACGATAAGAAATCATTTGCCCTTTGAAACGAATCCTATCTTTCGTAAGGGCGGCTGTTCCAGCCTCTCATCAAAATACGCAAGCTGAAGGAGAACTCTTCATGGATGTAAAAAATCTAGCCACGACCGAACCGCAAACGGGAGCCCGCCCCGAACACCGGGAGGGGGTAGTTGCGCGTTCCATTGAGACCCAAACGGCAAAGTTGCCGTCCGACGTATGGCTTTGGGCGGCCTTTGGGTCGATTGCCGCCTCTTTGACTTTTCAACTGTCCGGAAAGAAAGATAATGCCCTGTTTGTGGGCCAATGGGCGCCGACCTTCCTGCTTCTCGGTCTATATAACAAACTAGTGAAGCTGCACGGGTCGGAGGGCGTGTAAGGAAAGCGCTTGGATGCGGGGTGCTCCGTGGCGCCCCGTTTCAACTTTAGCGCAGCTTGCTCTGTTCAGCCGTTAACGCCCGGTCATCCGCCTGACGGGTTAAAGTTGCGTATGCCGTAAAGAGCACGGCTGAGTAGAAGAGATCCGCCAGCAGTGTGCGCTCGAAAAAGGGAAGCGCGGCGACATAGCATTCAGTGAGGCCTGCAACTGTGTGCGGATACAGGGAGGGATCTCCCAACCAGGTGAAAAAGTTTGTGATCAGGAAGAATTGAACGCTGCCCGCGATGGTCACTGCTCCAATACGCCAGGGACTTGATGTGTTCGTCAAGAGAGTTCTACCTAGAAGCACATTCAGCATAAAGCAGCCGTATACAATCAAGCTTCCCCAGGAGTAGGAAGGATAACCCGCCATGTGGCTCAAAATAGGGTCAGTGAGGATCATGGCGAGCAGCGGAATCAGATAAGCGCTCCAGCC
>JAFAZU010000180.1 GCA_019239585.1 Acidobacteriaceae bacterium | reverse complement strand
TGCGCAGGCAGGGGCGACCCCACGCAAGCTGACAACCTTTCCCGGCCCGGATAGCGGACGATTGGCGTGGAGTCCGGACAGCAAAACTGTGGCTTACTTACAGGGCAGCGAGAGCAAGTATGGCGCGTACACGATGCACCGGCTTGCCCTTGTGCCTGCGGCGGGCGGAGCGGCGCGGATTGTAACGGCGACGCTCGATCGGGGCGTGTCCAATCCGGTGTTTTCAGAAGATGGCAAGTCCTTGAGCTTCTTAGTGACGGATGATCAGTCGGAGTACCCTGCCAGCGTCCCTGTGGATGGCGGGTCTGTTCAACGGCTCTTACAGGACAAATTAACAGTCTCGGCCCTTTCGTCGCGCATGGATCATACGGCTGTGCTAGCCAGTACGGATGCGGCTCCGCCGGAGATTTTCGCGCTGGAAAATGGAGGGTTGCGGAAGTTGACTTCACACAACGATGCCCTCGTATCGGAGTGGCAGTTGGGTGTTGTGGAGGACCTCAGTTTCAAGAGCTCTGACGGTACGGAAGTTCATGGATTGTTGACTAAACCGCCTTTTTATGAAAGCGGCAAAAAGTTTCCGACCCTGCTGCGAATTCACGGAGGGCCGAATGGCCAGGATGCGCACGGGTTTAACTTTGAACGCCAGTTATTCGCGGCAAATGGTTTTGCGGTGCTGAATGTAAATTACCGGGGCAGCGCGGGCCGTGGGCACCAGTATGGTGAAAGCATTTTTGCCGATTGGGGTAACAAGGAAGTGGCAGATCTGCTGGCGGGCGTGGATTATGTGGTAAAGACAGGCATGGCTGATCCGCAGCGCCTAGGTATTGGAGGCTGGAGCTATGGCGGTATTCTAACGGACTATACGATTGCGACGGACAACCGCTTTAAGGCGGCCATCAGCGGCGCAGGAAGCGCAAACCAGATTTCGATGTACGGAGTGGATCAGTACACGTACCAATACGACAACGAGATCGGTCCTCCGTGGCGGAATCCGCAAGGGTGGGTCAAGCTTTCTTATGCGTTCTTCAAGGCCGACCGGATTCACACACCGACCCTATTTATGGGTGGCGACAAGGATTTCAATGTGCCGTTGGCGGGCGGCGAGCAGATGTATCAGGCGCTGCAAACGCTCGGGGTACCGACGGAACTGGTGATTTATCCAGGCGAATTTCATGGATTTAAGCGACCCAGCTTCATTCGGGACCGGTATCAGCGGTATCTGGATTGGTACGGAAAGTATTTGCGGGCTGGAAGCGCAGGAACGGTAACAGCCGAGAGTGCGTCAACGCACTAGCACCTTACGGCAAACATGAGCGAAAAGCTCGAAAGCTGCTTAAAGAGTTCCAAGAGGGCTTGAACGGGTACCGACGGCAAACAAAACGGTGAATATCTCTGCGAGTGGCTGTATTCACCTTGCGGTACACTCAAACTGACATGCAGCGTGGCATTGCTTCCCTTCTCACGGTGCTGTTCGGTTGGCTGCTGATTCTGCCTGCTGTCGCGTCTCGTGACAACACCGCGCTTCCTGCCTGCTGCCGTACGAACGGCAAGCATCACTGTCTGCTGCCCATGAAGGAGGATGGCTCTTCCTCCAACACAACAAGGGTTCTTGCGTCGAAGTGTCCTCTTTTCCTCCAAGCAACAGGGGCGGTGCATGTATCTACGGACCAGCCTTCTTTCTCTGGCGTGGGTTTTGCTGGTTTAGCCAGTTATCCGGCCGTTTCTCCGCAAATGGAGGTTCGGCGTTGCCTGTCCTTAAGCCGTAGCTGCCAACAGCGCGGTCCTCCTCACCTCTCCTAACCTCACTGACTCGTGCTGCTGTCCCGAGCATCAAGACTCACTGCTTTTGTGTGACCAATTACCCTTGCGCTCCGCGACGTGGAGCGGGCGGAGAAGTCACTTTACAGAAGCCCCTTAAACAACGTAAGCAAATTGGAGTTGAAGTTATGCACACGAAAGGTAAACAACTGGAAGAGGTTCAACGTTCGAGAATCCTGAGCATGTTCGCGGTTGGCTTATTGCTCACACTCGCTCCTGTGGCCCGCCCCGTCGTGTTTAGTTCGCTACGCGGGATTGTTCATGATCCAGACCATCGCCCCGTCGCGGATGCTCATATCGTCGTAAAGGCGGCAAGCTCGGATTATGTACAGACACTCACGACGAAGCAGGACGGCACTTTTGAAAGC
>JAFAZU010000739.1 GCA_019239585.1 Acidobacteriaceae bacterium | reverse complement strand
AAATCAACTTCACCTACCGCCTTGGCTCCTCAGGTTGAGCATCGTGATTGCGGCTATTTTCCTCGTTCTGCGTTACAGCCCGGTCGATCACTGGATGGATACCAACCTGCTTGGCTGGCTTATTGATAAATGGCATCTAGGAGCTGCCCGCGTGATTAATTTCGCCGCGATCACCATTGTTCTGGTACGCTTTGGTTCCCGGATAGCGAGCTTGAAAATCTTTGCGCCGCTCGCTCTATTGGGACAAGCTTCTCTTGAAGTCTTCTGCGTCCACGTCCTATGCTGCATTGCAGGCGATCTATTGAGCCATGAAGCGGACCCGCAATTACCTCCTTTTACCCAGGCTATGCTGCTGGTGCTTACGGTTTCCTTGCTGTTTATAACGGCGCTGGCGAGGAAACGGTGGGTGGAAAAAAGAAATGTACCTCAACAGTTAACAGCTGCACCATCCAGCAGGGCCTAGTGTTTAGGAAGTATTTAATACACGTACATCACTCAGATTGCGATAATCTTCCGCGTAGTCCAGTCCATAGCCAACCACGAACTCATCGGGTATCTGGAACCCAACGTATTTGACATGCACAGGTTGAATCCTTCGCTCCGGTTTGTCGAGCAGCGTGGCAATTTCCAGTGACTTCGGCCTGCGCTGTTGCAATAGCCTGGTTAAGTAGCTGAGGGTGACTCCGCTATCAATGATGTCCTCCACAATTAAAATGTTCTGGCCTTCTATGTTGACATCCAGGTCGCGCGTTACCTTTACCTGGCCGGAAGTGCTTTTTTGACTGCCGTAGCTGGAAATTCCCATGAACTCAATCCGCACCGAATGCCTTTTCAGGGCGCGGGCAAGATCAGCTACGAAAATGAATGCGCCCTTCAGTACCGAGACCAGATAAAGCGGCCCTTCGGGGTAATCTGCTTCGATTTGCTCCGCTAATTCGCGTACTCTGTTTTGGATCTGTTCAGCGGAAATCAGCACTCGCTCGGCTTCGGACGGCATTTCTGCCATGGTAGCGTTAGCTGGAAACGGATTTCAGTCTGGAACTGCCCGGGCCGATGTGAATATGCGGAGCAGTAGCCGCGCCTATTATAGCGGTGCGGAAGGCCAGGTAGGGAACGTGGAGTTTCTCAAGTAATTTCCGCAGCCAAAGCCCTTCCGGTGTTTCCGGATTCAGGGCGACATCCACACGACCGCGGTGGTCGAGTCCCATAGCCTGATGCACGAGCGTCTGCCCGAGCGCGCTGATCGGCAGAGCTTTCCCAAAGCGCCTTTGAAACTGCGCGGAAATTGTTGCCAGGTCCGCCGTGCTGAAGGAACCGTTCCCGTCATAGCGGATCATGGCATCTTTCAAGCTGCCAACCCCGGCGTGTTCCAGCCGCTTTTCCGTTTCAGCCATTTGTTTCAAATCCGCTAACAGCTTGACCCGGTTCTGAGCCAGTGCCAGAACCCGCTTCCGCGCTTCGAGCTCATCACACAAAGAGTCGAACTCCGAACGGGCAATCACGCCAGTATCCAACAGTTTGCGGCGATCCTCTACAATCACGCTTTCCCGGTCAACCCTCCGTTGCGCCGCCCAAAGCATTTCGTTCGCTCCTTCCGTGGTGAAATCTGCAACCGGCGTGGAACCATATAGGGTTTCAGCTAGTGTGACTTCGTCCTGCACATCGTCGAGCTGTAGCTGAGCTTGGGCCAGCCGAGATTTAGGCAGGGTGCCTTCCTCAACTAACTGCTTTACCCGGTCCAACTCCTTTTGCGCGCGCTCCAGCCGGCTGTGGGCTAAAGTACTGTACTGAACAACCGGCGGCTCTGTCGCGGTGAGGCGGAGAGATGAGAGCACCAAACTGCCTGTCAGGAGAAACAAAGTACCTGTCCACCGGACCAGACATTTACTCATCTACCGCCAGTGTAGTACGCTAGGCACAGGAGACAGTTTAGACGAGCTCGATATCCATTCCTGTCCAGAGGCAGCGGGCCAACGCGCCCGGAACACTTCCGAATTGGCGCGTAGCGGCCGGTGCTGCTGAATCCAAAAAAGCGACTGATATCCGCGTTCTTGATCTGCGCCAAATCACCTCCTTTACTGATTATTTCGTGATCTGCTCCGTGTCAAATCCCCGGCAAGGACAGGCGGTCTGTGATGAGGTTGAGAAAGCCTTAAAAGAGACTGGCGAACTTCCTGTCAGCATCGAAGGGTACGA
>JAFAZU010000723.1 GCA_019239585.1 Acidobacteriaceae bacterium | reverse complement strand
AATGGAACACGGCACATTTGGCTTGGGCGTGATATCAATCCGGCTATTCCGACTCCGGTTGTGGTCAACGGAGTACTGCAGGCCCCGAGCACAGGAAACACAAATGCGCGCCGTATTCTGAATCGAATCAATCCTGCTCAGGGCCAGTATTACAGCTCGATTGTGGAGGGCGATGACGGCGGGATTTCAAACTATCACGGTGCCTTGATTTCCGTGCAGCATCGGTTTGCGCAACATTTCACAGTGCTGTCGAACTACACATGGTCGCACTGCATCAGCGACTACGATTTCCTGGGCGAACTGGCGGGCAACTTGTACCAGAATCCGGGTAATCGGAGGGGTGAGAGAGGTAGCTGCTACTTTGACCACCGCCACATCTTCAACACTTCGCTCGTTGCGCTCAGCGGGGGTTTCGGGTCAGGTTTCTGGAGAATTTTGACAAACAACTGGCAGCTTTCGCCGATCATTACAGCGAGTTCCGGTGCGCCGTATACGATCCAAGATGGGACCGATGTTTCCTTGTCGGGGGCAGGGCAAGATAGGCCCAATCAGGTTCTTTCCAACCCGTATCCGGCAAACCAGACCGTCCAACAATGGATTAATCCGGTCGCGTTTAGGGTCCAACCCGCCGGGACGTTTGGAAGCGTCGGACGCTCCTCGGCTAATATGCCAGGGCAATGGAACATCGATCTATCGCTCAGCCGAATCTTCAAGTTCACTGAGCGGTGGAACTTGGAAGCTCGCGGCGACGCATTCAATGTGATAAACCATGGCAATTGGATGCTGTTCTCAGCGGGCACCACGACTCAGGCGATTACATCCAGCACCTTCGGTCAAATCACCCAATTCAGCAGCCCCAGAATTATTCAGCTTTCCATGAAGCTGAACTTCTAGCTTGCTTTAGAGCCTGGGGAGCGACGGACCGCTCCCCAGGCTCCAAAGCAAACTAGAAATTCAGCTTCATGGAAAGCTGAATAATTCTGGGGCTGCTGAACTGGGTGATTTGACCGAAGGTGCTGGATGTAATCGCCTGAGTCGTGGTGCCTGCTGAGAACAGCATCCAATTGCCATGGTTTAGCACATTAAATGCGTCGCCGCGGGCTTCCAAGTTCCACCGCTCAGTGAACTTGAAGATCCGGCTGAGTGATAGATCGATGTTCCATTGCCCTGGCATATTAACCGAGGAGCGTCCGACATTTCCAAACGTCCCGGCGGGTTGGATCTTAAACGCTGCCGGGTTAATCCATTGTTGGACGGTCTGGTTTGCCGGATACGGGTTCGAAAGAACCTGATTGGGCCTATCTTGCCCTGCCCCCGACAAGGAGAAATCTGCCCCATCTTGGATCGTATACGGTGCGCCTGAACTCGCGGTGATGATCGGCGAAAGCTGCCAGTTACTCGTCAGAGTTTTCCAGAAACCTGGACCGAGGCCACCGCTGAGCGCAACGAGCGATGTATTGAAAATGTGGCGGTGGTCAAAGTAGCAGCTTCCTCTCTCACCCCTCCGATAACCCGGATTCTGGTACAAGTTGCCCGCCAGTTCACCCAAGAAATCGTAGTCGCTGATGCAGTGCGACCACGTGTAGTTCGACAACACTGTGAAATGTTGTGCAAACCGGTGCTGCACGGAAATCAAGACACCGTGGTAGTTTGAAATCCCACCGTCATCACCCTCCACAATCGAGCTGTAATACTGGCCCTGAGCAGGATTTATTCTATTCAGGATACGGCGCGCATTTGTGTTTCTTGTGCTCGGGGCCTGGAGTACTCCGTTGACCACAACTGGAGTCGGAATAGCCGGGTTGATGTCATGTGCAAGCCAAATGTGCCGTGTTCCGTTGCCCAGATAGTTTAGCGTCAGCAGCCAGTTGGCGCTCAACTGACGCTGATAGCTGAAGTTCCACTGCATCATATAAGTCGGCTGCATGTTGGGTGGGATATTCACGTAAGTACCTGCCAGCGGAAATATCGAAGCACCCGGAAATGGGTTCCCGCCAGGATAGGTTGCCCACGGGTTCGAGAACGGTACGTCGTTCAGAGTCACTGAGGAGGCGTACGGAGGATTTGTCGTTAGCCGCTCCGGGAAAAACATCTCTGAAATGTCATGCATCAGGGCGAAAGCGGTGCGAATGGTTTGTTTTCCATCTCCATTGACGTCCCAGACGATGCCAACTCGTGGAGAAGTGGACAGCCAGTGACTCTTGGTGAGAGCCGCGCCATATTTGTTTTGAGGATCATGGACGAAGAACTCACCAGCCGGCGCATTTGGGTACTGCGTGCTATGGACATTATTCAGAAAGCCGGCCAGTTGGAACTGCCCGCCGCGATCCTGTGCGTCGAAGGGCGGTATATTAGGCTCCCAGCGCACTCCGAGGTTCAGCGTCAGTCGCGGACTCATCCGATATGTGTCCTGCACATACGCGGCGAACACGGTTTGCCGCAGCGCGTTGGGATTGGGGTTGCCTTGATTGTAGGTATTTTGAATCCCGAGCATGAAATCAGCCAGTGCATTACCGCTGACGCTGCCGTCGAAGTTGAATTGGCCGTTTGACTGCTGGTTATTCATCACATTCATTTGTTGCCGGCGTACGTCAACACCAAGTTGGAATTGGTGCTTCTCGTGAATGATGGTGAAGTCATCGGATACCTGATAGGTATTCGTATTGAAATATCCTTGAGCACAGGTTCCGCATCCCACGCTGAAGTATCCATTGCTGACCGTTACTTGCAAGAAGTGCGGCAATAACTGGTTAATGTTGATGCCCAGCGTTGATGGGCTAATCATGTTGTCCGCAAGTCCTCGATTGTCGCGACGGCGATTGAATGTCGCGTGAAACGAGTTCAGCTTGGTCGCGCTGAAGGTGTATGTGTCACCGAAGGTGGCCGTCTGCGAGCGTTCGTCGTTGCCGGCAGTCGTGGTGGTCAGGGCATTTACTCCATCAAAGACGCTCGGCTGGAGGAAATTGTAAATGTAATAGCGGCCATACATGCTGTGCTTTTCATTCCGCAAGTAGTCCACGCGGCCAATGTATTGATCGTCAGAATTGTTTGCTGGAACGCCGTATTGGATTCGGCCGCAAGGGTCGGCCGTCGAAGGTAAGTACTTGGTTACCAGGGCAACGGACGCCGGATCGAACCGGCTTGTTGGAATCACATTTCCTGCGAAAGTACCTCCTCGCGGGTCTTTCAATGTCTGTGCAGCGCCCGATGTCAAACATCCGCCTTGCGATGTAAGCGACGTGTACTTGCTGAAATTTCCGGTCGTCAGCACAGTCTGGTTCGGGATAAAACTGATCGTGGTCGGCGGAGTGCTTCGTTGGCGGGTCCCTTGATATCCGCCAAAGAAGAATAATTTGTCTCGAATGATGCGCCCGCCGAAGACACCGCCGAACTGATTCCGTTTCAGGGTGTCACGTGCAAGTGTGCCTTCCTGACGGGCGTTGAAATCACCATTCCGCAGGAACTCAAATAACGTGCCGTGATAGGCATTCGTTCCGGACCGGGTGACCGCGTTCACGGCGGCTCCGGGATGCAATCCGAACTGTGCCGGCAATGCATTCGTTTGAACACTGAATTCCTGGAGGGCGTCAGGGAACGGAAGGGGCAAGTTCACGTTGCTGAAGGGGTCATTGTTATCTCCGCCGTCCAACAGGTAGTTATTCCCATTCGGCTGTCCGCCGGCAACCGAGAATGTTCCCGAGGTATTCGAGCCCCCAATGTTCTTGCTTCCAGTCAGATCGCCGGCAGGCGTGGTTGTTCCCGCGCCAGTGAGTGTGATCAACTGCGTGGGGTTTCTGCCGTTTAAAGGTAGGTCGACAATGCGCTTCTGATCAATGACCTGAGAAATGGCATTGTCCTTGGTTTCCACCATCGCCGCTGCGGCGGTGACCTCGACGCTTTCGGATACAGCGCCGATCTGCATCGTCACGTTGTTCGAGATATTCTGTCCTACTTCCAGCACAATTCCTTGCTGAACGTAGGTCTTGAACCCACTCGTGCTCACCTCGAGCTGATAGTTGCCGACGGGCAGGTTCGGTAGCTGATACCGGCCATCCGAATCGGTTGTCGTCTGCCGCACCTGCTGCGTGTCGGCGTTCGTAATCTTTACCTGAGCGCCCGCAATAGACGCGCCGGACGGGTCTGTAACACGACCGTCCACTTCCGCAATTGCTACCGCTTGAGTATAGCAATTGGGAACAAGGAAAAGGGTGAGTGCGAAAGAGCACAAGCACACCCGTGATATTCCGTGCCTCAGAGCACGGACCAAAACTGACATGGTCACCTCCGTGACGAACTAAACCTCAAAATGGGACACCCACTTCGTCCGCTTGAGCCGAGTTTACATCTAAAAATGCGAGCTAGCAAATAGAGGGGGTTGGGCTTAGTAGTGGAACCTAAGGGGTAAGGTACTCGAATTGAATCTAAATGGAGTGCCGGTGTACCTAAATGCTGCCGTTTTTACCGCCAACGCACCTGGAACTTACGGCAACTTAGGCCGCGATTTTTGCATGGACCGGGCCAAATTCAGTTTGACGCCTCTCAGCCGTATTTTCGGCACTCATAAAGCGATCCGGCTGGAAGTGTGCGGCGAGGCGCTGGCCCTAAATTCCGCTGGCGCCCTTGGATCTTTAAGTTTGCTTTAAGGTTATATTTTAGGTACGGCACATATGGAAACTTCACGTCGAGAACTCGGTTTATTATTGTCCGCGCTGTGGGCGGCGGAAAAGAGCGGCGCTGTTTTGCCGTCGAAGTGCTATCCCTTTGAAAGCTTGCCCGTTAAGAAGAACGCGGGGAACGGGAACGAAACGCGGCAGGTTTTCACCGGCACCACCCACGAAGGCTTTCCGATTGATCTGCACATCACGACTCTGCAACCGGGACAGATGCCGCATCTCGCGCACACGCACGTACACGAAGAGATGATTATGATTCGAACAGGCACGCTCCAAGTCACGATTTCAGGGCATGCCACTACCATTGGACCTGGTTCTGTTGCTTACGTTATGTCGAATGAAAAGCACGAGTGGAAGAACGTAGGCGACACGCCCTCCACTTACTTTGTTCTCGCCATCGGCAAGCAGCAAAACACGTAGGCAATATCAACTAAAACGAGAAGCCAACCAGGAACTCGCCTTGGTTTTGATTGGAGCTGAATCCTAGATTGGCCGCGTTCGTCCCGTCAGCGCCCCAATGCGTGTAGCGAATCTCAGGCCCGATACGGAACCGGGCAATCCGGAGTTCGATACCTGCTCCGGCAGTAAATCCTGAGTTGGAGAAGTTGCCTCCGAACAGTCCGCCTACGGTGCGGAAGCTAGGACCGGCTTCCACGTAAGGCTTTACCAGCGGAATAGGAAAGCGATACTTAGCCAGGATGGGAAACTCCCAGGAAGAAAAGTCAGTGCTCGTGGCGCTAGACTTGAAACTGAGAGGACGATACAGCGCGTCGGCTTCAACCGACAAACCCAAAGGAAGATGAAGTTCGACCATGGGGCCGACAATATAATTCTTCGCATCGGAAAAAGAGTTGTACGAGCCACTGGTGAAACTATTAAAAGCGTCCGTAAACGGCACTCCGGCTTTCACACCGACAGAAAAAATCTGGCCCGCAAAGGTGAGCGGTGAAATCAGAAGAGAAAGTACTAAACCTCGAAGAAAGACAGTACGCATTGCTACTGTTGAGACGGCTGAACCGTCCTGTTTGGTTCCAAGCTCAGCTCAGCGGCGAGATCCAGAGCGCGGCCATGGTTTGGATCAAGTGTCAGTATCTGATCGAGCAAACGACGCGCGAGTTTGTACTGGCCGAGACCGAAGCGGGCTTGCGCTTGCAGAAAAAGTCCAGTCACTGTCCTACGCTTCGCGAGATCATCCTTAAACAGCGGATTCACTGGCAGGGACTCGGCAAAGTAGTCAACTTTTTGCGACTTGTCACGAGCAAGTTTACGGCCGTAATACCAAAGTTCTCGAAGCAATCTGCGTGACGCGAAACGATCACCTAATCGTGCCAGCGCAAGAGCGCTGTAAAGCGTTGTTTCCGAGTACGGTTGAGTTGGCAAATCGGCGGCTTGGTGCCAGTACTTTCTTGCAAGGGAAACGTCTTTAGCGGCATAATATGCTTCGCCTAAATAGAAGCAAGCGTCAGCACCGCCGGGGTGCAAGGCCACTGCAAAGAAGTGCTGAGCGCGCAGAGGATCACCACTGCCGAGCGCTTGCCGCCCAAGTTTCAGATGAGCACGGACATGCTGCTCCAGCGCCAGCCCTCCTCTGTCGGAGAGCAACGCCAAAGCTCTCAAAGGCTGATGCACGTTGTTGTAAAGCGCCGCTAGCTCGATTGACAGGTCCGCACGCGATTCTGCCAAAAGTTGACGCTCTTCTAATTCCTTTAAACGCAGCGCTGGCGGCAAGCCGATAAGTTTCCACAGTTGATCGCGCTCATAGAGAAGTCGCGCGTCGGCTTTATCTATGGCAACGGCTTTATCGAAAGCTTCCAATGCTTTCGGCGCGTCCCCACGGACATTGTAGTAACCGATGCCCAGATTGCGCCAGACCGTGGCGAACGATCCGTCAAGTTGAGCGGAACCCTCCCACAACTCCAGCGCTTCCGCATAGCAACGGCGACCGTACAGCAGATTAGCAAGATAGTATTGCGCTCGCGCATCATGGGGCTGCAAAGCGACTGCGTGCGCCAGGATCATCATTTCTTCTAACCGCTGCGGGGAGCAATCATTAGGGGAGCTTTGTGCGGCAGCCAGATACTCGCGCTGCGCGGACGGCAGATCTCCGGTTTTCATGTAAAAGCCGGCGAGCGCGTAATGCACCATCGGCAAGGAGCCGTCCTCGACAAAGGTATCGGCTGCGGTCAAGACTTCAATAGCGGCCTCATACAACCCCGCACGGGCGTAATCAAAAGCCAAGTCAAAGCGAGTTTGATTGCCGCCGGGGATGGGACGTCCGCTGAGATGACAGGCCCAGGCGTCTAACGGATCAAGCGCCAGGGACTCACGCAGCAAGTGTTCCGCCTCATTGGTTTTGCCGAAACGGCGGAACAACACAACTGCCAGGTTTCGGGCGTTATTATTATCAGC
>JAFAZU010000103.1 GCA_019239585.1 Acidobacteriaceae bacterium | reverse complement strand
CCGCGCTCGTCAGCGGCACTCCGGACAAATTGAAAGCGACCGCTGCCCACTACGGAGTTCCTGAGAAGAATCTGTACAGCTACGAGACATACGACCGCCTCCGCGATAACCCGGAGGTACAGGTCATTTACGTCGTCCTACCCAACTCCTTGCACCGCGAGTACACAGTGCGGGGAGCGCAGGCGGGCAAGCACATCCTATGCGAAAAACCAATGGCGACCACGGTTGGCGAGTGCGAGGAGATGATTGCGGCCTGTCGCGGGGCGAATCGCAAACTCATGATCGCCTACCGTATGCAGTACGAGCCGTACAACCGGGAGATTATCCGCATGGCGCGCGCTGCCGAATTAGGAGCGCTCAAATCCTTTCTCTCTGAAAACTGTCAGGCGCAAGGCGATCCCACCCAATGGCGACTGAAGAAAGCGATGGCGGGCGGCGGCTCCCTGCCGGATATCGGCCTTTATTGTTTGAATGCGTCCCGCTATATCACGGGCGAGGAGCCGATCGGGGTGATCGGCCACAGTTACAGCACTCCGGGTGATCCGCGTTTCCGCGAGGTGGAAGAAGCCATCGCTTTCACGCTTCAATTTCCCAGCGGCGTGGTTGCTAGCTGCTTCACCTCTTATGGAGCACATAAGAGCTCACGGTATCGAGTTGATTTTGCCGAGGGCTGGATTGATCTCGATCCTGCCTACCCTTACCAGGGACAGCGCATGCGTGTGGCAAAGAAGGCAAGCGCGCAGGCAGAAGAAATCGCCGAGCGTCAACTGGAGCATAAAAATCAGTTTGCTCTCGAAATGGACCACATGGCGCAGTGCGTCCATCAAAATAAGCAGCCGCACACGCCGGGTGAGGAAGGATTGCAGGACCAGCGCCTGATGGCTGCCATCTACAACTCCGCGCGGGAAGGGAAGACCGTCAAGCTTCCGCCCGTCACGGCCAAAGATGCGTTTCGTGGCCCTGCCCCGGATGAACAAAAGGGCTCGTAACATCCAACGGTGCTGCCCGCTTCTGCCGCTCAGGTGTAGTCATAACTGATGCCCTTCAGAAAATGCCATACGTAAGCTGGCCTTACGCTACGATACAATGTGAATTTCAGATACCACGTAAGACAACTCGGCCTGATGAGGCTGGTTCAGATATCAAGCATTATTCATGCTGTTTGACAGTCCTGTCTATCTGGTCTTCCTTTCCTTAATCGTCCTAGTGTACTGGCGATGCGGCTGGAAAAGTCAGAATCTACTGCTCCTTTTTGCAAGCTATTTCTTTTATGGCTGGTGGAATTGGCATTTTTTGGCGTTAATGCTGATTTCTACGGTAGTCGATTTCAAGTTTGCGAATGTGATTGCCGCAACTCCCAATCAAAGACTGCGGAAAACTCTGCTCATCGCGTCGCTGGTGATGAATTTTGGGTTTCTAGGCTTCTTTAAGTACTCCAATTTCTTTATTGAATCGTTTGCGGGTGCGATGTCAGCGATCGGCTTTACCCACCTTTCTCCTGTATTTTTAAAGATCATCCTGCCGCCTGGAATCTCTTTCTACACTTTCCAAGAAGTAGCCTACATCGTGGACGTTTACCATCGAAAACAAGAGCCGGCTCGGTCGCTGGTAGATTACGCGCTATTTATCAGTCTGTTCCCGCACCTTATTGCCGGGCCGATTCAACGTCCCTCACATTTGCTTCCACAAGTGCAACAGCCTCGTGCATTCGATGCGAGAAATTTTTTTGGCGGCATCATGTTGATTCTTTCCGGCCTCTTTCGCAAATGCGTCATTGCAGATAATTGCGCTGCATTGGCAAACACTGCTTTTGGCGGCCAGTTGGGGCATAACGTTTTCAGCCTTCTGATTGGCGTGTACGCATTTGGATGGCAAATCTATGGAGACTTTGCCGGATACAGCGATATGGCCCGAGGCAGTGCCCAATTGCTAGGATTCCATTTTATGGTTAACTTCCGGCAGCCATATCTCGCCGGCAGTTTACAGGACTTCTGGCGGCGATGGCACATCAGCCTGAGTACTTGGCTCCGCGATTACCTCTACATTCCCCTGGGTGGCAATCGCAAAGGCTCAGGCAGAACTTACGTGAACCTGCTCCTTACGATGATTCTGGGCGGTTTATGGCACGGTGCGAACTGGACATTTATTGTTTGGGGCGGGTTGCATGGCGTATGGCTCTCGGTGGAGCGTTTCTTTAACTCAACAATCTTAGGCAATCGAGGAGAAGCAAACTTTGGATGGCTTGGCCGAATCGTGACTTTGAGCATAGTGGGCTTAAGCTGGGTATTTTTCCGCGCGACTTCATTGCATGAGGCATCTATTTTGCTGGGCGGAATAACCAGCTTCCAATGGAGGCCGGACTATGCCGGAGCTTTCTCTTACCTGGCTGTCGTCTCAACGCTGGCACTACTGTTGGACTGGCGTTTGGAAATAACCGGCGAAGAGTATGTATTCGAAAGCAGACATCCCGCATTGCCCTTAGCTGCGGCGTTGACGATGTGTGCCGTGATTGTTGTTTTTGGAGCTATGGAGACAAGTGCCTTCATCTATTTCCAGTTTTGAACCAATCATCCGTGCAGGGGCGAAAACTGGTAGCCGCTTCCGATCATGGATTCTGTACACACTCGTCTGTCTCGCCTGCTTTTGTACCCTGGTCGAACTACTCACGCGTATTGGTTTCACTCGCATCAGCCATATAGAATCAAGAACTGCTGAGGAGCACAAGGCGGCTCTCCGCGTCAGGCAACCATTGACGGCTCCCACTATGCTGATCCTTGGTAATTCTCTGCCTTTGGAAGGAATTGATCTTCCGCAGCTAAAGGCAGCTTTTGAAGGGCGAGCCAATATAACCCGTTTCGTAATTGAGCAAACAGAATATCTCGACTGGTATTACGGAATACGTCGGCTTTTTCAAGACGGAAGTAAGCCCACTATTGTCATTCTCTGCATCGATATGAAACATCTACTAAGCCAGCAAATTCGCGGCGATTACTCTGCCTTTTATCTTTTTCAATTACAGGATATTCCAGCAGTGAGCCGCGATGCTGGTTACGACCTCACGCAAGCATCCGGACTGGTATTTGCACATTACAGTCTTTTCTATGCAGGAAGAACCTCGTTGCGAAACTTTCTTTTAAATCGTATTGATCCCCCATATGCCAACTTACTCCACAATCTGGGGAACGCTCAAGCGAAGAACACAGTGCGCAGATATGAGGAAACAGCTGTCACAGAACGTTTAACAAATTTGCGGTTGCTCTGTACGGAAAAGGGATCTCGGTTTATTTTTCTTTTACCGCCCGGGTTTAATACAAGCGAACAACGCCTTCTCTCTGCGGGTGAAAGAACCGGAACGACCGTTATGATTCCGATTCATCTCAATGCGTTCGGCTCGGACAAGTTTAGAGACGGTTATCATCTCAACGAAGTTGGGCGACATATTTTTACGAAAGAGCTAGCAAGCAGACTGCAACGGTACCTGGAGGCTCATTGAGCGATAGGTGATTCTCCACTAACACAAGCATCTGGGTATTGAGTTTCGGATTAGCTGATCTGCTTATCCTGCTCGCGCGTAGAAGGTGCTACCTTTGTACCCCGGATCGTCCCGAATGCACCTTTGCAGAGCGGCCCGGTTCTCTGGAGTATCGGCAAGGCGCACAAATCCGTCCGGTCCTCCTTCGGAGCGATCCGTCGCGAACTGCCGGAAAAATTCGGGCAGCGCACTCCAGCGGATTCGCGGATCGTCTCCTTCCACCCAGGCTCCATTCGCGGCAGGACGGGAGGTTAACAGCTTTTGGGAAACCCAAACATCGCGGCCTCCTTCCCAGCTTTGAAGAGCTCGGTCCGCAAACTCAGCGTGCCAGTGTAATAAGCGAGTAGAAGCGATTTCAATGACATCCGTCACGGTATACTTCCGTGATACCAGCGCGTGATCAAGGGGCCGTGTCAAAGGGGCGTAGTACAACGGGTCTCGAAAAGTTGTAACAAAAACACTCCCGGGTCGTGGCATCGCACCCTCAAGTGCTCTGACTTCCTCACGAACCTCCCTAACTTCCTTGGATGAGTTGCTGCTCAAAGCTACGGCATTGAACAGCACGGGAGCCGCGAGGGTCGCCGTAAGTATTCCAAATACCAGCGGTCTTCCTGCGCTGATTTTAAGGGCAATAGCGGCCGCGATATACAAGAAGGGAAGAAGGGGAATATAGCGATCCGGCGATCCTGGTTCAAAAACGACGGTGGCAAAGAACAAAACTGGGACCGATGCGCTCAACAGGATGAAGAGCGTTGTCCGCCCTGCCCATTTGCGTAGGACCCATAGCAGAGCCGTGATGCCTAGGTAGAACAGTAGGAGTTTTATAAATAGCGCACCTGCGACTTGTGAAAGATGCACCGGGTTATACGGATCATGAAAGAACCATCGCTTCAGAAGTATGTTGGCCGAACTCAATTCATACAATGACCTTGGGATTCCGGTAACTGCACGCGCTATGTTCAGATGCTGTGACCAGCTATTGTCCGCCTCCAGAATCCATTTCTTCAGATCCTGCGCGTCATGAACTCCATAGGCGACAGCGCCCACTATAAGAGCTGCCGCACTCGTAATAGCAAGCACGGAAACAAACAAAGCTATGAGCTGAATCTTCCCCTTCGAAAAACCGGCAGGATCACGAAGCGGTCGCCAGCAAAGAGCCGTTAGCATTCCCAAGCCAGTTAACGCAAACGGAAACCACAAAAGTACACAGATCGCATAACTAAACCCCGCCATAGCCGTTGCAGCAAAACCAGCCGGACCTTCTGGCCTCACCTTCGTCAGAAGCAGCCACAAGCATAAGCTCTCGAAACAAAGAGCAGGAATATAGGCGCTACCTAAATGGGTATGGTTTAGAAAACTATTTGCCCCGCAGAAAGCAACAGCAACTCCCGTGGCGAGCGGGAGAGAAACAAAACGGCGGATAGTGTCCCACATCAAAACCACGGTCGCCAGGGAGCAAAGGAAGTTAGTCCAAACGAAAAACCGGACGACAGCTTGCATTTCGGAATCACCAAAATACTGGACAAACCATGGTCCGATTGCCTTCAGTCCAAGATAGCCCCAGGGTCTCCACAACAGGTGACCGAAGCTCCAAAACTGGGCTGGCTGCCCCTGTGCGTGCTCAACAACATCTGCGGCATAGCGGAGAGTGTCGCCGCCTTCGGTGGGAGTCACAATGCTATAAAGCATTAAGAACGAGGCAAGCAGGAGCAGCAGCCAACCTGCTGAGCTAATTAAACCACCGAACACTTGACGTTTATCCATCAGTGCTGGCGCGATTTGAGACATAATAAGTATTCAGGTTTCATTTTAGTCGATCCGACCGCGCCTAAAATCTTATTCTGCTCGTAGTGTGTCCGCCGGTTGAATGCGGCTGATGCGCAGCGTTGGCACACGGTGACGCTCCAGGCGCTGCATGCGCCACGCAAACGGCGCGAGCCGTCTTAGATCAGAACGCTTCCCACCACTAGATGTCGGGTGGGAGGGAGGACCACGCCCCGGCCCATCGGGCGATTTTGCGCCGACTGGCCCGGAACACGAGCAAACGGAATCAGGACAAAGGGGCAAACCGCCTCGCGTGCAAACGGCGAAACGCAGATCTCGGAGCGTATCGACTTTTCCGGCTATAACAGAAGCATTTCGCTTGCCAAAGGAACGGGAGTATAAACCGCTTGCCAGGGAGCACTTGCCTTTAAAAAGCAAGTGCTCCCGGCTGTCCCTAAGTGGGACGGACAATCCCGGAAACGGACACAGCCGCCGGGACCAAGAATTAAAGTGCTGTTAAAGATCAGCTGACCGCAACCTGCCGGGATTGGGCCAGAATATTATTCATCTGATCTTTGATTTGAAGCTTTAACTTTTTAAGACGCTGCTCCTCCAGTTCGTCTGCCCCAGTAACATGGGGTTTCGCTTCAATCTCCTGAATCTGATGTTTCAAATGCGCATGCTGCTCACAAAGGCTCCGAAAGTGTTCGTCGGTTGAGAGCAGATGCGCTTTCAATTCTTCCTGCGTGTGATTCTCCATCAAGTATTCTCCTGTGTGGGATAGGCCACGCCGAGTCGGTTCTGCGATGTAAAGAAGAATCTGGCCCGGTGGGGTTGAGTGCATAGGTTCACTCGCGGCCAGTCACCAGCGGCCAGCCGCACTCAAACATTATCACTTTTTCATTTTCATGACAATAGCGGTTTCCGTAGGGAATCGATAATACCTCGCGCGCCGCCCGACTTCGATAAACCCGAAACGGCGATATAACGCCTGTGCCGCTAGATTCGATTCCCGCACTTCCAGAAAGAAGTCCGCCGCCGTCCGCAGCTCCTCCTTCAAGAGGGCAGAAGCAACGCCTAAGCGGCGAAAGGGGAGAGCCACGGCAAGGTTCAGAATCTCACGCTCAGGAAGCGAGACATTATCACCGGCAAAGGTTTGTCGTGCTACCAGGAATCCCGCAATTTGCCCGCTTATTTCCGCCACAATGGTGTCGTACTTAAAGAACTCACCGGCTTTCCAGTTTGGGTCTGAGAAGGACTGCTGTTCGATAGCGATCAATTTTTCGGCATCCTTCCGCTTGGCAGCGCGTATCAGCACTGGGTTCAATCGATGCTCAACGCGCCGCAGACTGAATTTTCAGCGTTTCAACAACTCCGCTCGTTTGAAACCGTTCATCCGACTGGGCAGCATAACTGACCGACAGACGGGGAGCGGGATGCTGATCGCCGCACGCTAAATTAAACTCTGACGAGTTTTTTAACAGCAAAGGAGTGGACGCACCATCTCTGCTTTTCAAAGTCAGGCGGGCATCGCTGCCCAGGCAATCCACATGGGTCAACACGCCATCGAGCCGTTTACGGGGGACCACATCTGACCAAGGTACTACCTCTTCAGGGCGTGAGCTCCCCGCTTGGGCGTCCAACTGCCGATTCGCTTTCTGCTCCGCCGCACGAACCCGTGCCGTTTGCGATTGTTGCGCGCGCCGATTCGCTATGTGAACCGCCTCACGCTCCTGTTCTCGTGCTTTATCGGCGGCGTTTAATCGCTCTTCCTCCGAATCTAGCCGCATTTGGTGAATCCGTGCGCGCTCGCTGTCGGTAGCCGCCGCTTCCTCCGCCCGCAGCCAGGAACCTTGTGCGGCGGTGGCGTGGCCATCGGCGGTCTGAGTCCTTGCCAGAGTGATCCAGTATTGAGGTTCGCGGCGGTTTCGCTCAATAGCGCTCTTCAGCAGAGTTTCCTTTTCGGCTGCGTTT
This sequence comes from Acidobacteriaceae bacterium, assembly GCA_019239585.1. Taxonomy (GTDB): domain Bacteria; phylum Acidobacteriota; class Terriglobia; order Bryobacterales; family Bryobacteraceae; genus Bog-105. Next base: position 2,296 of record JAFAZU010000103.1, on the reverse strand, counting down.
TCGGTCACCTGCGCCTGAAGATAAAGCGGCTCAGCCCAGCGCTCATTTAACTGTGCAGCACGCTTCAGTAGGGGAATTGCTTGCTCCGGAGGCAAGCCCTCCGCCGAAGCCACATACACAGGAGCATTATGGCTTCCAAATTTCCTCGCTTCGTCCAGATGGGGGTCGGGATCGCTGCCCTCCAATCGGGCTAACTGGGCTAACCCTTCGAAGCCGAGGGCCGCCGCGGCGCCTCCCGTTTCAATAGCTGATTGGTACGCCTGTTCTGCAGTTTTCCTATTATTTAATAATTGGCTGTCGGCCAGGTATACTCCAGCGATAACGCTGTCCAAGTTATGCTCGCCGAAATCACGGCGCGGGTCCAGTGGTCGGCCCGAAACGGGAACAGCCTGCCAATTGCCTGACGCAAGCCGGCCAGCCGCTTCTTTTTCCAAAGCGTCGGCAGGCTGATGAAACGCATTTTGCTCTGCCGCCCGGAATGTTCCGCCGCTTTGCAAGGACTTCAGAAATATGTGAAAACTGGCACTGTACTCAAACTTTGTGGCAAATAGCTGGACTCGAGCCCAGTTAATATCAGGATGAGGTGGCGGCCCGCCCCACGTCACGCGACTGCCCTTCGCCTCCAGTGTGTCGAATAGCTGCCGCAAGCCGGATTCCACCTCGCCCGGCAGCCGGGGCGTATTGGCGTCCAGCAAAATTCCTGCAATCTCAAACAAAGGGAGCCGGGTACCCGGTTTAGTAACTAACAGATATTGACCGTGCAGCACAGCCGGGTTCTGCCATGCGAATTCTCCGTCCGGAGCAGGTTGTTTGACAAATCCAAGCTCCCCAGCATTTTGAGCGATAAATTGGCCCGACCCTTTGGCCCCTTCAGATTTCGTCAGAATGACCCGTATCGGCCAGGTACTTTGTAGACCAGGATTTTCTAATAGGCCCCCCAAAACCCACCGAACCTGCTCCAACTGTGTTAACGCTTCGCGTGCAGCGGCTACGTCGCTATCAGTATCGACATAGAAGGGGCCAATATTAATTTCCGTCCAGCGGTCGCGCGCAGAAAGAGAAAGTCCCAGGAAAAGGCAAAGAGCAAAAAGAGTGAACGGAAGCTTACAAACGTGGCGGAGTGGTAATAACAATGGCCTTTGCGGGGACATCCGATTTTCCGTGGTAAGAATGCGCTTCAGAGGAATCGAAGTAGACGCTATCTCCTGTCTCAAGGGTGTGTTCTTCCGATTGGTAGTTTATCGCAAGAACCCCGTGAAGCACATGAATGAACTCCGCACCATCATGAGAGTGCTTCGAAACTTCTGTGGCTTCGAGCTTCGGAAAGTCCGCCAGGTAAGCTGACATGTTCTTATCTACCGCTCCATAGGCCAGAACCTCGAAATAATATCCGGGCACGGGATTATCAGAAAGCTCAGGAAAGCGGAATCGCTCTCTGGCCCGTACAATCGAAAAAACGCGTCTTGCCCGTTTTTCGCCAAAAAAGAAGTCTAAGCCCACGTCAAATACCATAGCGATACGGGCCAAGGTGGGGAGAGTAGGAATCAGTTTGCCATTCTCGAGCTGAGACAGCATAGAAGCCGACAAGCCGGTATGTTTGCCCAAGTCAACGAGAGCAATTTTTTTTCGAAGGCGCAACTGCCGCAGCTTCTGGCCAATATCGTAGCTGGAGAGAATATTCCTAATTGTCCCCTCGGAATTTTCAGTGTTCTTTAACTTCGCTTCATCTACATTAACAAGTTCGCCGATATTTTCGGTGATACTGAAACGGGATTCATCTCTATCAACCAAATTGCTTTCCTGAGGACTAAAGTCGTTCATAGAGGCTTAATTGGATGGATTCCCAAGCCCAGCGGCAGATGCAAAACCCTCCGTATTCTGATGCGACTGACGACTTTTTGGTGGAAGAGTGCAAGAGCGGTAATCAGTCCGCGTTTGATGAATTGATGAGGCGTTATCATGCCGCCGCACTGAAAGTGGCGCTCTCGATTGTGCGGGACCGCCAGGATGCGGAAGATGAAGTCCAGAATGCATTCTGGAAAGCGTTCGAGCATATTGGTCAGTTCAATAAGGACGCTAAATTTTCTACTTGGCTGACGCGCATCGTGGTAAATCAATGTCTGATGAAGCTTCGCCGTACCCGGCGCACGCGTTACACCTACATTGATGACGTTCTGGTAGGAGAAGAAATTGTCAGCTTGGATTTGAAAGATACACGGCAGACGCCGGAACAGGAGCTGGGACGGGCAGAGGTGGCGGACGTGTTATATGAGGAAATCCGCCGTACACCACCCTT